>JAVUPY010000040.1 GCA_032252755.1 Terriglobia bacterium | reverse complement strand
AGGTTCATCAGGAAGCGCAGATCGGCGCGCAGGTCTTCTTCCGATGCGCCCTCTGCCGCAGTCCGCACGATAAATCCGCCTGAGGACTCGCCGCGCTCGTGCATCAGAACCCGCTTAAGCCTGTGGCGTTCCTCGTCAGAGGCGATCTTCCGGCTGACGCCGATGTGCGTGACGGTTGGCATAAACACCAGGAACCGGCCGGGCAGGGCAATATGCGAAGTAATGCGCGCACCCTTTTTGGCGATGGGCTCCTTGGCAATCTGAACCAGAATCTCCTGGCCCGGCTTCAGCAGGTCGCTGATCACCGGCAGATCCGTTGTCTGCATCGAGCGGCGCGGGGGACCACCGCGCCGTTGGTCGCTACGCTGCTGTCCGCCGCCACGTCCACCGCGGCGGCCGCGTCCACCCCGTTCGCGGCGTTGCTGGCCTGAACCGTCAGCGCTGGGCGCCGCGCCTTCACCGTTTTCGTCTTCTTCTTCCTCAAAGACCTCGTTCTCAGTGCTCTTCTCGTCGAAGTTGAGTTGAATGCGGTGATCGAGGTGCGCTTCCTGCAGCATTTCGCCCAGTTCACCTGAGCGAACCTGCGTGGCGAGCGTTTCTTCTTCGTAATCGTCGAGATCGTTAGCGTCGTTCTTGTGGTGCCGCGAGTGATGAAGCGGATCGAACTCTTCGCCCTCGATAACTTCTTCTTCAATCAGGCCCGCTCCGGGCGCGTAGGCTGAAACGGACTTCACTGGAGTTTCGGCGGTCTTGGAGGCCGGCTCCTCGTTCTTTTTGTCCTTCTTGCCGAAACCGAACAAGCGGAAGCTTGAGGGTGGCATCGGGTCTATCTTGTGCGACGCCGAACCGTCTTCGGTTTCCTCGGATTCGATAGCTGCATGTCCCGAAGCGGCCGTCTCCACCGGAGCCGCATCCTCGGCGATCGTCTCGCCCGCCCGGGCAACTTCAGTGGCGATATCGGCAGAAGGTTCGGTAGCTGACTCTGGTAAGAGAACGTGCTCGACAACCTCATCGATATCGTCGGCGGAGGTTTCCTCCGTCATACTCTCTTCAAACTCGGGCGCCGCTTCGTGCGGATCGAGCTCGAACTCCTCAGTCTCTTCGACAAATTCCTGAGCATGAGCCGGGGTAACTTCCGCTGCATATTCGACCGGCGAATTCTCGGCAGTCTCGGCCTCAGCTTCAGGCTCGGTCTGGCGCGCGCGGTGCTTCGAAAGCGATTCGCCAGGCAGCAGGCCGCTGCCATCCCACTCAAGCGGCGCTTCAATCAGCGTGGAGGGTTTTGAAAAGCTCCCCGCGCGAGCCGGTGCCTGCACGGCAGGCTTGCTCTCTTCCTCTGCGGAGGTACCGCCATACTTTGAAAGCGATTCGCCGGGCAATACGAACGGAACGGGGGTGGCCGAAGCTGCTCTTGGCGCGGGTTCGTCGGCACGCTGTTCTGAAACGTGCACTTGATGAGCAATCTCCGGTTCATCGGATACCGCTTCAATCGAGTGAATGCGAGGTTCAGGGCTCTGGCGAGCTTCGTCACCTTGTCCCTGGCCGCGAGCTCCACGGCGATGCCGGCGGCCACGCCAACGGCGCGAACCCCCCGGTCCCTGATCCTGCTGTTCGCCGGATTCAGTCTCAGGTGGTGCAAAGGATATCTCCGCTGCCTGGGTAGCTGGTTGACTGACTTCTTCAACTGGGGCTGGCCGGCGCTCGCGCGGCTGATTTTCCTGACGCTGACCGCCCCCGCGATTGGCTCCGTCTCCGTTGCTGTGCCGAATTTCGCGTGGCGGCTGGTTAGCTCCGCTGGCGGCGGCTTTCTCTAGCTCGTCGGTCTCTTCCGAGTCCTCGAGTTCCATGAAGTCGGTTACGTACAGGAAGGCGTCCCGTTCGAGGCCGAGATCTACAAAGGCTGACTGCATGCCGGGGAGCACGCGCGTCACGCGACCGTTGTAAATGGAGCCTGCCAGGGTGTATTCATTCTCGCGTTCGTAATAGATTTCCGCGAGTTGATCGTCTTCAAGAATTGCAAGCCGCGTCTCATGCGGCGTGCTGGAAATACAAATCTCTTTTGCCATCTTGCCTTTCCGCCCGGTGGCGTTTGCCTGCCGGGGCCTGCGGCGGGGTCAGATGGAGCGAGTCGAAGCCGGGCGGGATGGAGATGGGCAAAAGGGATGACCTGCGCGTCGCTGGTAGGCCGGTAACCGCACGGCTGCGCGCCCTGGCGGGCGGCAAACCACTGCGGATGTCCTGCTGAACAAGCTGTCCGAAAAAGGAATCCGATTGCAGAGAGTTTGTGGCCAACCGTGCCTGGATTCCAGGCGGGGCCGTTCCACCGGTGGCGTCTGCGCGGCGTGATTGCGGGCCAGGGAAGGGGTCTCGGTGCCCCACTGCATTCCACTCCCGCGACCAATACCTCTCGCCGGAGCCCCCGGATGCTCTCGCGCATGCCGTGCAAGTTGTACGCTGCCAACGGTCTTCCCGTCTCTGCGTGCTCATGAACTCAATCCTGCCGGGCTCGGCTCCATCGGATACCGACCGGCTATCTGCTTGAAAATGCTCCTCTTGTGGTCCAGGAAACCCCGGTGGCGCACAAGAGCTGAACCTGTGCTTCTTCTGTCCCCGCCCCCTTTGGACCGGGACCCTCAGTTTACAAACCGGCGCATGCGCACGTTCATCGCCACACCCAGCGCCAGGAAGGTAAACAACACCGAAGATCCACCGTAACTCATTAACGGTAAAGGGATTCCGGTGACGGGCATAAACCCGATGACCATGCCCACGTTGACCGCAATCTGGAAGGTCAACACAGCCACGATTCCCATAATAATCAGGGACCCGGGCAGGTCTGCGGCTGTTTGAGCGTTTTGAATCAAACGCATCAATATAAGGAAGTATAGCAGCAGGACAAAAACCGCGCCTGCAAAGCCGTGCTCCTCACCGAAGGCCGCAAAGATGAAGTCCGCGTGCGGGATCGGCAGAAAGTCCCCCTGCGTCTGCGTTCCCTTCTCCGCGCCTTTGCCCCAGATGCCGCCCGAGCCCACCGCAATCAGCGACTGGCGAATCTGGTAGCCGCTGCCCCGGGGGTCGTTTTCAGGGTTGATGAAGCTGGTGAGTCGCGCCTTCTGGTAAGGCTTCAGCACCTTGCCACTGGACCACGCACCTGCCACAAGCACCAGCCCGGCCGTCACCAGAATCAGCGACTGCCGCAGGTTGATGCCTCCCAGGAATAGCCCTGCCACCAGAATTGGCGCGTAGGTCAGCGTCGTGCCCAGGTCGGGCTGCTTCAGCACCAGCAGCATGGGCATGCCCACCAGCGCAAAGGCCTTGAAGATGTCTTTCCACGTCAGGCTTCGCGCGCCCAGGTTGGCAAAGTAGCGCGCCACTGCCAGTACCAGCACGACTTTTACCCATTCCGACGGCTGAAAGAGCAGCGGCCCCAGCTTGATCCAGCGCCGCGCACCCAGGGCCTTGTGCCCGATGCCCGGCACCAGCACCGCCGCCAGCGAAACCAGGCAGAATCCATACGCCCACGGAACCCAGTCCAGCAGCCGGTGGTAGTCAATCCTGGAGAACAGGAACATAGCCGCGAGCCCGCCCGCGATCCAGAAGATCTGCTTGGTATGGAAGCCCGTGTACTTGGTGTGCAGCGTGGCGGAGTAGATTTCAAACACCGACAGAGTGCACAGCAGCATCACCATGCCCAGCAGGGCCCAGTCAAAGTCGCGAAAGCTGAGGAAACGCCGCATCTGGCTCATGGCTTCTTCCAGGGCAGCTCGGGCAGTGCCAAGCCGAGCTGTGCCGGGCCGGGCGACCGATGCGGTTCAGGGGCAGGGCTCTGCATGTGCCCATTGCGGGCTACCGCGGGGCTCGATGCAGGCAGGGAACCCGGCCCCGGATTCACAAAGAAGTGTCCGCCCCGTACGCGTTGAGTCCTGCCGCCGTTGCGCGGGTCCGGCACGGACCAGACCGCGCCCACCTCCGCCGGCGGCGGCGGTGTCTTGCTCTGCGGCAGGTTATGCGCCAGCCGCCGCTGCTTCTCCACGTAAGCCGCTACCACCTTGGCGCCGATGCGCGCCGGGTAGTAGCTGAACTCGCCGTTCTGCCACAACACGGCCACCACCAGCTCCGGGTTGCGGCGTGGCGTGACGCCCACGAACCACGCGTTGGGGAACGTCAACCGGGTCTTGGCCATGTGGCTCAGGGTGTCATGGCCCACCACCTGCGCCGTGCCCGTCTTGCCTGCCAGGTCGATGCCGTCCAGATGCGCCGATCCGGCCGTATGGAACGCTCCCGGCTCCGTCACCTGGGCCATGCCGTCCGTAATCGTCATCCAATCCTCGGGCGGAATGGGAATGTTCGCCTCGCCCGAGCCGGGAAAGCTGTCCAGCAGCGCATGGCGAAAGTCGGCCGGAAGCTCGTCCGGGAACACCACATGCGGGCGCACCATGTGTCCATCCGAAGCGATGCCGCTGATGATGCGGGCCAGCTGCAGCGGTGTGGCCTCAATCGCGCCCTGCCCGATGCCTACAGAGATGGTTTCGCCCGCGTACCATCTGCGGTGGTAGTTCCTCATCAGCCACTGCGGCGAGGGCATCAGGCCCGGCTGTTCGCCCGGCAGGTCGATGCCCGTCTTCTGCCCGAATCCAAACCGCTGGGCGTAGGCGGCGATGCGATCAATACCCAGCTTGTCAGCCAGCGTGTAATAAAACGTGTCGCAGGAGTCGGGGATCGCGTTGTGGATGTCCACCGCACCGTGCTTTGCGTCGCAATGGTAGTAGTGGCCATAGAAGTCGGCGCCGCCGTTGCAGTAGACATGCAGGTTCTGCGCGATGCCCTCCTGCAGTCCAGCCACGGACATCAGGATCTTGAACGTGGACCCCGGCGCCAACTGCGCCTGAATGGCCTTGTTCATCAGCGGGTGAGAGGGGTCGGTGACCAGCTTGTTCCATGCCGAGCGGTCAATGCGCACGGCAAAGGCGTTCGGGTCAAAGCTGGGCCGCGACACCATGGCCAGGATCTCCCCATTGCGCGGGTCCATGGCTACAATCGCCCCGTCCCGGTCCCCCAGCGCCAGCTCCGCGGCGCGCTGCAGGTCGTTGTCGATGGTCAGCCGCAAATCCTTTCCGGGGATGGCGTGCTGGGTTCGCAGATAGCCCGCCTCGCGGCCGCGGCTGTCCACAATCACGTCCCGCGAGCCGTCCTGCCCCCGCAGCAGCTGGTCATAGCTTTCTTCCACGCCCGCCTTGCCCACCACGTCGCCCGGCTCATAGGCGGCATAGCGCGGATCGTTCAGCATCTCCTCGCTCACCTCGCCCACATAGCCGATCAGGTGCGCCGCAAAGCCGTCGCGCGGATAGAGCCTGCGCTCCTCGTCGATGGTCTCCAGCTCTGGCAGCTCGTTGCGGTGCGCTTCGATGAAGGCCTGCTCGTCGGCGGTGACGTCCTGCTTGATGGGGATGGGCTGATAGCCCGGCGATTTGCGATAGCGGTGCAGCGTGGCGCGCAACTGCTCCAGGTCCAGGTGCAGTCCCCGCGCAATCAAAGGCAGGTCGGCATCGACCGTGTGGCTCTGTTCGCGCACCAGAAAGCACGAGATGGACGGGTAGTTGTCCACAATCAGGCGGTTTTCCCGGTCAAACAGCTTGCCGCGGCCGGCAAGAATCGGCACTTTGCGAATGCGGTTCTGCTCAGCCAGCACGCGAAAATTGTCAGCGCCCAGCACCTGCAGCCGCCACAGCCCCGCCGCCAGCGCCAGCATCATCAGCAGAATGCCGTACTGTACCGCCGTCAGCTTTGCACCGGAGAGCTTTTCGCCTCGTGTGACCCTGTCGAAAACCATCTGCCTGCTTGTCTCAGGATACCGCGTCCTGCAATGAAATCCGCGCTCTGCCAGCACCCGCCTGCCCGCTTGAAAGAAGGACGGCTCGCCGCCTTCAATCGCTTATCTTGAACCGGTCGAGCAGGGGAAACATCACCAGTGCAATCACCGTGTTGCCCAGCGCCCGGGACAGCTCGGCCAGCCACGTCCATTCCAGAGTCAACCCCAGCAGAACCTGGAACTCAAAGATATACAAGGCGCTTGACAGCAACGACAGCAGGAAGGTGAGCATGACGCGGATGGTGTGGTTTTCCACGTCAATCCGCACCCCCACAGACGCCGCCAGAAAGCCCACCACCGTCTTGGCTATGCCGTTGAGGCCGATGGCATGCTGCGTCAGCGCGTCCTCGAAGAGGCCCAGCGCACCGCCCATGAGCGTTCCCTGGATGGGACTGTGCCTGCCCAGGGCAAAATACACCGTGACCACCAGGGGCAGATCAAACCAGGCAAACCTGCCCAGCACGCGCGGCAGCCAGGCCTGCAGTACCAGCGCCACCAGCGGCACCAGCGCGTACAGCAGCACTGGAAAGCGGTGCACCTCCACGTCGCGGCGGGTGTTGGCCATCAGCACAGGCATGCTCAGGGATTCCTCCGCTGCGGAGCGTCCGGGCGCGGGCTGGTTGTTGTTCCTGCGCTACTTCCAGATCCGGGGGTTGCGCCCTCTGGCTGGCCCGGCGCGGCTCCCGGCGAAAACCGGTCCGGATGCAAGGGTAGTGGCGTGTGCGCCACGGGAACCGGCGGCGTGCTGTCGAGTAGCGGCTGCTGATCCGGGGGCAGGTTGGGGTCAATCAGTCCCGGCAGGCGTTCGGCCATAATCTCTGAGGCCTTCTTCTGCGCGTTCGCCGCCTCTACCTCAGCGCCCTTCTCTGCTTCGCTGGTGGCCATATCCTGCTGCTGTTCGGCAGGGAAGCGCGGCTCAGTCGAAGTAATCACCAGCACCTCGTCCAGCCTGTCCAGCGCCACGGCAGGCTTCACAATCACATGGATGTAGGAATCGTGCTCCGGGTCCGGCACCACTTTCTCCACTACGCCCACTGGAAGCCCGCGCGGGAAAATCTCGTCGCCGCCTGCCGTCAGCACCTTCTCGCCCGGCTTGATGCGGCTATCCTCCATGATGTCCACAACCTGCGGCTGGCCCGCCGCGTTGCCGCGCAAAATGCCGCGGATGCGTGTTGTCTCCAGAATCACGCCCGCGCCGCTGGTCTGGTCGTTAATCAGCAGCACTTGCGCCGAATGGGGAAACACATCGCGCACCTTGCCCACAATCCCGTCCGGCGTAATCACCGCCATGTCGCGCTGCAGGCCGTCCGCCGCGCCCTTGTCCAGGTACACCACGTGCGACTGCGCGCTGCCGCTGGTGCCGATAATCTGCGCCGCCAGTGTTTTGTAAATATACTTTTCCTGAAAGTGCAGCAGTCCCTGCAGGCGCTGGCCTTGCCGCGCATCTGCCAGCAGCGCCGCCTGCTCCAGCCGCAGCCGGCCAATGGTCTGCTCGAGTTGCTGGTTCTGCTCGCGCACGTGGCGCAGGTCAATGTAGTTCTGCCACAGGTCTGTGATGCCCTGGCTGGTCGCGTGAAAGGCCCGCTCCGGCGGCGAAACCAGCGCATTGGCCCACAGCCGTATCAGCCTGACCCCGCTTCCATCGTGCCGATCCATGCTCATGCGTCCGCTGTCAGTCTGGTGCACCTGCATGGCCAGACCGAGGATTTGCGCCACCAGCATTGCCAGCAGCACTACGAGATTCCGGTAGCGGACGAAGAAGGATTCCATCGCGGTTTGGGCTCAGGGTTCAGAAATCAGCAGACACGGACCCCAAACGCCTGATCCCTGATCTCTGAACCCTGACCCCTGTTAGTCGATCTTGATCTTGCGCAGCAGTCGGAAGTCAGACAGCATCTTGCCCGTGCCCAGCACCACGCTGGCCAGCGGATCATCGGCCACGGAAACGGGCAGCCCGGTCTCTTCGCGGATGCGCTTGTCCAGATTCTTGATCAGCGCGCCGCCGCCCGTCAGCACAATGCCGCGATCGCTGATGTCGGCAGACAGTTCCGGCGGTGTGCGCTCCAGCGCCACGCGAATCGCGTTCATGATGACCGCAATGCATTCGCCCAGCGACTCGCGGATTTCGCTGTCGTCGATGCTGATGGTCTTGGGCACGCCTTCAATCAGGTTGCGCCCCTTGATCTCCATGGTCAGAGGCTTGTCCAGCGGATAGGCTGACCCGATCTCGATCTTGATCTGCTCTGCGGTGCGCTCGCCAATCAGCAGGTTG
The DNA here is from genome assembly GCA_032252755.1 of Terriglobia bacterium. Classification (NCBI taxonomy): domain Bacteria; kingdom Pseudomonadati; phylum Acidobacteriota; class Terriglobia; species Terriglobia bacterium. The sequence continues at coordinate 12,722 of JAVUPY010000040.1, read as the reverse complement.
TACTTGCGCTTGAGGTAGTTGGTAATGGCCTCGTCCATCTGGTTGCCGGCCATGCGCACCGAACGCGAATACACAATGCCCGAGAGCGAGATGACGGCGATATCCGTGGTGCCGCCGCCGATGTCCACCACCATGTTGCCGCCGGGCTCCTGGATCGGCAGCCCAGCGCCGATGGCGGCCACCATGGCCTGCTCCACCAGGTAAACCTCGCTGGCCTTGGCGCGATACGCCGAGTCCTCGACGGCGCGCTTTTCCACCTGCGTAATCTCAGAGGGCACGCCGATCACAATGCGCGGATGCACCAGCATCTTGCGGTTGTGCGCCTTCTGAATGAAGTAGTTCAACATCTTCTCCGTCACCTTGAAGTCGGCGATCACGCCGTCCTTCATTGGCTTGATGGCGACGATGTTGCCCGGTGTGCGGCCCAGCATCTCTTTCGCTTCCTTGCCGACCGCTTCTACTTCAGCTGTGTTCTTGTTGATCGCGACGATGGAAGGTTCGTTAACTACGATGCCCTTACCTCTTGCGTAAACCAGCGTGTTCGCGGTGCCAAGGTCGATGGCAAGATCGCTGGAAAACATGCTGAAGAGAGACCGAAGATTCGACCAACGCGAACTGCTATGGAATCCATTCGATGACATTGCTGCGGCTTTCTCTCTTTTTCTTATCTATGTGTACTTCTGAACTTGAGCCTCGAACCCGCTACTCTGTTTATCTCACACTTACAGACCAGACCCGATACACCGAAGGCCCTGGTACGTCTGGTTAATATTCCAAGGACGATGCGGGCAGGACCGGAAGGCTAACTCCGCGGGCACGCTCGCATTGATATTACTACTTTTACAACGCCCAGATACCTAACTATTGCCATGCTACCTGCCACTTTTGGTAAACGTTCCGAACCTGAGACCGCCTGGGTGCCTCAGCATAATGCCCGCTTTTTGATGCCGGGTTAGTTCCCCAAGGCCTCACGAACCATCACCCTACTGAATCACGATCTTCTTCTGCTTCGTGTTTACGCCGCCCTTGCTGTTCTGCGCCGTAATCGTCAAAATGTTCTCGCCGGTCGGCAATGGCGCTGTCAAGAACTGGAAGCTGCCATCCGATGTGACCAGCGGAACCTCCTGCCCGTTCACCATCACCCTTGCGTTCGGTTCGGTTTTGCCGCGCACTTCAATCACGTGACCGTGTTGTATAAAATTCTCCAACTCCAGCGGAATCGTCACTGATTCCGGTCCCTTCGGAATCACCGTGAAGCGGTTCTTCTCGCTGTCGATCGACTCGTTCCCCTTCTCGTCCAGCGACTGCACCGACCAGTAATACGCACCCTCCGACATTTCCGCGGTCAACTCCGGCGTTGCCACCTTTTCGTCGATCACGGTAGAGGAGAAATATGGATTTCGCGAGACGCGCAAATGATACCCGGCGACCTTCTCGACCGGTGCCCAGGTGAATTGCACCACTGCGAGTTTTCCGCCGGTAAAGATCGGCGCCATGTTCGCAGGCCCAATCAGCACTGGCGGCCCCAGGACCTTGCTCTTCGCCATTGTGGTCGAATCATTTTTGAAATCGACCTTCTCGAAGTCGCCCAAGCGAACCGTTTCGGTCCCGCGCACGACTTCGCCGGAACCTTTGTTCACCTGGATCTCATGCACATCGCCGCGTGGATCGTTTTTCACGTGTGCGGATGTGTCGGGGGAGAACGTTGCTCGCGCCCCGGCAACCACAACCTGCGAACTCGAGCCCTGCGAGAAAGTAGCCGTCGAAAGATCGACCGTACCGGTCGTCACCTGCACCGAAACCTGTGTCTGTTGGTTGGCGTTAACAGAGTTGTCTTCAATGACAATCAGCGAATCCTGCTTGACCGTGTAGCTGGTACCATCGGCGAAGACGACCTTCGCGATCCCTTCCGATCCGGTCTGGACGACGTCGCCTTTCTCCAGCGGAACACTGTAATCGGCGTTCTGCCAGGTGTTGCTGTTCGCCCGCTTAACCTTCACGGTTCCATCGATGGCGGTGAAGTGCGCCTGTTGCGGGCCGATGCCGCCCGCCTTCTTCCCGTTGGAGAGGATGCCCATCTTTTCCAGTTGTTCGGAGACGTAACTACCGGCCTGTGCCATCACGGACTTAACCGTGTTAGGAGCCAGGATGTAAGCGACAATGGAAACCAGGACAACAAGGAAAAGCACGGAAAGGAGGACACTGCGATAAGTAATAGTAGTCCAGGAAATCTGCAGGCCTTCTCGGGTTCGCCCTCTGCTTTTAGCCACGTTAATTCCGAAGTAACTGGAAGATGTTACGGAGAGTAACACAGGAAAACCCGGCAGCAATAGGGTTAAACCATGACAAATAAGGCTCTTCCGGACAATGACCTTTAGGAGTAACCTGCCTTTCCGTTCTTGGTTCTCCGTTCGTCGAAATCGCACCCTCTGCTTAAGTGCGGCTCAAGTCCTACCAGTGACTCCCGAAAAACCTGGTGCCCAACCCGACCCACCGAAGAACGAGGAACGAAGAACCTTCCGGCCCCTCCACTTGCTACGACTTGGGCCAAAGCATACGATTGAAAGGTTGCGAAATTATCAGAGGAGCGTACTGTGATGGCCACCTCGGAACTTACTTCTTCCCTCGGGACCAGCCCGGTCGGGAAGTCGCGCATTTTTAAGAACTTCATCGATGGCGAGTGGGTCGAATCCACCACCGGCCAGACCTTCGAAAACATCAATCCGGCCGACACCCGGGACGTCGTAGCCATTTTCCAGAAATCCGGCAAAGAAGACGTCGACGCCGCTGTTGACGCCGCCAAGAGGGCATTCCGGAAGTGGAGCCTCACGCCGGCCCCGCATCGCGCCGAGTTGGTCTACCGGGCCTCACAAATCCTGATGGAGCGCAAAGAAGAGTGCTCGCGCGACATGACTCGCGAGATGGGCAAGATACTGAAAGAGACCCGCGGCGACACCCAGGAAGCCATCGATACCGGCTTCTACATGGCCGGCGAAGGCCGTCGCATGTATGGTCACACAACGCCAAGCGAACTCCCCAACAAATTCGCGATGTGCATACGCCAACCCATCGGTGTCTGCGGCATGATCACCCCGTGGAACTTCCCCATGGCCATCCCATCCTGGAAGCTCTTCCCCGCCATCATCGCCGGCAACACCTGCGTTATCAAGCCGGCGCAGGACACACCACTCTCGACGTTTAACTTCGTCCGCGCCCTCGTCGATGCTGGCCTGCCCAAAGGCGTCATCAACATCGTCTCCGGAACCGGTTCGATGGTTGGCACGCCGCTCACCGAGCATCCCGACGTCCGCGCGATTTCGCTGACCGGCTCAACCGCCGTAGGAAAGATCGTCGGCGCCGAGTGCGCCAAGACCTTCAAGCGCTGCTCGCTCGAACTCGGCGGCAAGAACCCCATGATCGTCCTCGACGACGCCAACCTCGAACTGGCGCTCGAAGGCGCGCTCTGGGGCGCGTTCGGCACCACCGGACAGCGCTGCACAGCCACCAGCCGCATCATCGTGCAGAAAGGTGTCTATAACGAGTTTGTTCATCGCCTCGTCGAGCGCGCCAAGAAACTGAAGGTCGGCAACGGCCTCGACGAGACCGTCGAGATGGGTCCCGCCGTCAACAAGGCGCAGTTAGAGACTGACCTGAGCTACGTTGAGATCGGCAAGAACGAAGGTGCCAAGCTGATGTGCGGCGGCAACCGCCTGGATTCCGGAGACTACCAGTACGGCTTCTTCATGGAGCCGACCGTGTTCTCCGAAGTCGATCGCAAGATGCGCATCGCGCAGGAAGAAATCTTCGGCCCCGTCGTCTCGATCATTCCTTGCGACAACCTCGAAGACGCGATCGAAATCGCAAACGGCGTGGCCTACGGCCTGTCGTCGGCACTGTATACCAAGGACATCAATCGTGCCTTCGGAGCGATTCGCGATCTCGAAGCCGGTATCACCTACATCAACGCACCGACCATCGGCGCAGAGGTTCACCTGCCCTTCGGCGGCGTGAAGCAGACCGGCAACGGTCACCGCGAAGGCGGCATCGGCGCATTCGATTTCTACACCGAGTGGAAGGCCGTCTACGTCGACTACTCCGACAAGCTGCAGAAGGCCCAGATCGATCGCGTGGATTAAGAGTTTTTGGGTGCCCCATCCTAGCCCGCTTTTGGCTAGGGTGGGGCAGTTAGGCTAGGGTGGGGTAGTTCCTCAATATGAATCAGGACTCATAAATATGATTACAAAACAAATCTCCGCCGTTCTCCCCGCCGACCGCATGGCAAACGTTCGCTATGCCATTCGCGACCTCGCGGTACTTGCCGATGAAGTAGCTCGACAGGGCAATAGAATCCTCTACCTCAACATCGGCGACCCCTGCAAGTACGATTTCAAAACCCCGCCGCACATGATCGAGGCTGTGCACAAGGCGATGATCGACGGCTATAACGGCTACGCCGAATCGCTGGGCATCAAGCCCGCCGTCGAGGCGATCCACCGCCACGCCGAGCAGGACGGCTTCAAGAACATCCAAAGCATCTTCGTCTGCTTCGGCTCCGGCGAGGCCATCGACAGCTGCCTCACGGCACTCGTCAACCCCGGTGACAACGTACTGACGCCGAGCCCCGAATATCCACTCTATGGCGCCGTGCTGGCAAAACTGAGCGCGACTCCAAATGCCTACGATCTCGACGAGTCGAATGGCTGGCAGCCGGATCTCGCAGATATCGAGCGCAAGGTTAACGCGCGCACGAAAGCCATTCTTCTCATTAATCCGAACAACCCCACCGGCGCCGTTTACTCGCGCACGACTCTCGAATCGATTGCCGAAATCGCGCGCCGCCACAACCTGATGATCTTCGCCGACGAGATCTACGACAAGCTGATCATCGACGACGACGCGAAGCACATCTCGATCGCAACCCTCGCGCCCGACGTTCCCTGCATCACTTTCAATGGCTTATCGAAAGCCTACCTCGTGCCCGGATGGCGCATCGGCTGGGGCATTGCCACCGGACCGAAGGAACTGTTGGCCCCATATCTCGAAGGCGTCCACAAACTGCTGCGCGCCCGACTCTCGGCGCCGCATCCGTTCCAGTTGGCCGTCGCACACGCTCTCGACGGCCCTCAAGACCACCTGAAGGTGGTCCGCGAGAAACTCCGCAGCCGTCGTGACCTGACCGCGCAGTGGGCATCGAAGACCCCGCGCGTCTCCTTGGTCTCGCCGAAGGGCGCCTTCTACGCCCACCCGACGCTCGACATCCCCGACGACGACCTGAGCTTCGTCAGCGACCTTCTCCGTCAGAAACACGTCCTCGTCGTGCACGGTTCCGGCTTCGGCCAGGTGCCCGGCACGAGGCACATGCGCATCGTCTTCCTGCCTGAAGAACCGGTGCTCACGGCGGCGTACGAGAAGATCAGCGAATTTATGAAAGAGAGATACACCTAATCCGAATTGACAGTTGACGATTTTCGCATTGACGATTAGGCCCGCCGAAAGGCGGGCCGTCTTCTCAGATTCTAGGTCGATATACCTATTCGAACGCTTGCCACTCAGTGAATTAACTGCGCCGCTCTCGCCTCGCGTTAGCGGCTGCCGGTCGCCTGCTGGCTGGTGGATATTACCCCGTGCGCGTAATCATTACCCACGCAATCGGTCAGGTGTGACAACTCCTGTAGTGTCAGTTCATCCGGGGTCAATCCGGTTGCGGCAGTCAGATAGCAGCTCAAGCAGATTGAATCCGTGGTGCCATCCGTGTTGTGTCGGTAGATAAAACGCCCATTCGGCACAAAGTCGATCTCCGTCGTTGCCACTCCAAGGTTGGCGAGGGTTCTCGCAATGGGGCGCGAACTAGGGGAGGCTTTCATGCCAGACGTCATTTGCAATCTTATTGCCAGTCATGAACGAAATCGGACGAGCCAAAGCATCTTTACCCGGGGAGACATTCCACCTGGAAACGCTTGTGAACTCGCAACCGCTACTCAGAAAAATGTGCTCTTCTCATACATCCAGTCTCGTAAATATGCGTCTCTGAATTTTTCTCAAAACTCGGGAGATCGGCGGGCTGACACTCCAGCACTTCGCACAATCGCTCTAACGTTCAAACGCATTTTCCTCCTCGCGAGCATCACGTCCACGTTCACCACAATCGGCATTGTGCGTTCTCCCCCCTGCCAGATAGTAAGTTCGTTCTCTTCCTTTAACTCCACCGCAGGGTCTATAAACCACGCAAAGCGATTAGGACAGCCCCGATCGCGAGTGCGTCAAAGTGACCTTTAAATGTTTTCGGCGGGTGCAGGGACGGGAAGGCGCGAATTATCACCCTCTCCTGCTCTTAGCCAGCACCGCTCCCCAGTGATACCCCGCCCCGAACGCCGCGAACACGAAGTAGTGTCCCGGTTTGGTCGTCCGGCCGCGGAAGTATTCGTCGGCAATGATCAGCATCGACGCCGATGACGTATTGCCGTACTCGCGGATGTTGAGCGGGAAGCTGGCCTTGTCGGCGCCGATCGCGTGCGCGACCGATTCGACCACGTGCTGATTGGCCTGGTGGACGAGGAAGGCCTCGACTTCTTTGGGGTGCAGGTCGCTGTTGTGCAGGACTTCGCGGATGGCCGCCGGAAGCTTCTTATTGGCATTGCGGATCACGTTTCGTCCACGCATTTCGAGCGGCGAAACAAATCCCAGCCGCAGATCCTCGCTGCCCGTCCCGTCCGTATGCAGCATCGAATCCACAATCTCCAGGAACCCATCTCGCGCGCTCACCAGGCACGCGCCGGCGCCATCTCCAAACAGTGCCGCTGATGACCGGTTGATCGGCTGGCGCAGCGCCACGGTTGACATCTTCTCCGAACCAATAACCAAAACATTGGCGTAACGTGGCGCGAGGTCCCGGGCCATAGCCAATGCAAAAATCGACCCCGCACTGGCCATTGGAAGATCAATAGCGGCTGCGCGGGTAAGGCCGAGCTTTTCCGCGACTGTTGCCGCAGGGCCGGGAAAACTGCGTGGAGATGTTCCGCTGGTGACGATGACCAGTCCAATGTCCTTGGGAGAGATATGGTCCGAGCGCAGGCAGGCTTCGCCCGCGCATGTTGCGAGCGCCGCGACGTCTTCGTATTCGGCGGCAAACCGGCGCTGCTCGATGCCGGAGACGCCGACGATCCACTCGGGCGTACGCCCGATGAACCATCCGATCTCTTCGTTCTTGACGACGCGGGATGGAAGATAAGACCCGAAGGCTCGGATGAATGACATATATGAGGACCGAAAATCGTCGCACACGAATGTGCGGAGTGTAAAGGAGGGCACGCAAATATGGATTCTCGACCGGCGATTTTGATTTAATCGGTCGGGGAGTTCGCTTCTCTCATTTTTTTGTTTTTCCCTTTGCCGGTTTGCCGTTTCGTATGGTTGACATTCACAGTCACGTTTTGCCGGGCGTTGATGACGGCGCCAGATCGTGGGAGATCGCGGTCGAGATGTGTCGCATGGCCGCCGCCGACGGCATTACGCACATGGTTGCGACGCCGCACGCGAACGACGAATTCGCCTACGACCGGCAGGCCCATGAAGCTGTGCTCGCGCAACTACGCGAGAGGGTGAATGGTGCGATAGAACTGACGCTCGGATGCGACGTTCATATGTCGTTCGACAACGTCATGACGCTGCGCAAAAACCCGGCGAAGTTCTGCATCGGCAGAACGAACTACTTCCTTGTGGAGTTCAGCGATTTCGGCATGTCGCGCATGATGGTCAGTATGCTGAAAGAATTTCTCGACAACGGCTTGCGCCCCATCATCACTCATCCGGAACGCAATCGGACACTGCAGCAGACGCCCGGGACCATCATCGAGATGGCGGAGATCGGATGCGCGATTCAGGTGACCGCGAATTCGTTCACCGGGTTCTGGGGTAGCGTGCCGAAGAAAACCGCGCAATGGTTGCTGAGGCAGGGTGCGGTGCATGTGCTCGCGACGGACTCGCACGATCCGGTACACCGCCGTCCGATCCTCTCCGAGGGCCGAGCGGCAGTGGAGCAATTGGCTGGCGAAGAAGCGGCGGAGTTACTTGTGAGCAGGAACCCCGAGGCCATTGTCCGGGGTGAAAGCCTGATCTAATGCTTTCGTAGGCTTGAGCAACGCGCAAACGAAAGATAAGATACGTCCCCACTCGCAATTGGGGACATTTGGAGCGGGACTATCAAACGCTCATCGCATGGCGAAGCGTCAAAGCGCGCACCAAGCAAGAAGGTGACAAGGACCTCTCCGCGCCGTAAAGCCCCCGGCAATCTCTCCCTCGAGTTCGACCGTATTACCAACCAGATCCCAATCGTTCTCTGGACGACCGACCGCGAATTGAATTTCACGTCCGTTTCTGGAGGCGGCGTCGGTGCATTGCAAGACGCGATGAAAACGAGCGTTCCACCGGGTTCCATCTTCGATCTCCTCCAGTCGCACGAGGCCAGTTTGCCGCCTATTCGCAACCATCTACGCGCGCTCGCAGGCGAGTCCGTCGGCTACGAATACGAATTCGCAGGCCGCGTGTATGACACGCACCTCGAACCACTGTTCGCCGAGCGCGAAATCATCGGGGTAATCGGCGTCGCTATCGATATCACCGACCAGAAGGGCGCGGCCCGCTACCGCGAGACACAATTCGCGACCACCCGCATCCTCGCCCAATCCACCACTCTGCACGAGGCCATCGTCCATCTCCTCGAAGCCATCTGCCAGGGCGTCGATTGGGACTTCGGCCGCATGTGGCGACGCGACGAGGGCACGAAGCGGTTGCGACTCGAAGCACAGTGGCAGGGCCCTCAATTCTTCGCCGATGCGCCCATCGCTTCAGCCGAAATCTGTCCCGGCAACCATTGCATCGGATGTCTCGTCGCAGCAAACGGCGAGGCCATGTGGACAACAGACGTCGCCGAAGATAAGAGCGCGGGGCCGGAGATCATCAATGCCGGTCTGCGCTCCTATTTCGCGGTCCCCGTACAGCACGCGCATCAGACCGTCGGAGTCATGGAATTCTTCAGTCGCGCCGTCCGCTATCCCGACTTCGAACTGCTCAAGGCGATGACGGACATAGGCAGCCAGATCGGCTTCTTCATAGAGCGCAAGAATGCGGAAGACGAGCGTGAGCGTTCGGAAAAGCTTCAATCCGCGTTGTACCGTATTGCCAGCCTCACGAGCGCTGCCACCGACCTTGACGAGTTCTACCGCTCGATTCACAACATCGTCTCCGAACTCATGGAGGCTGGGAATTTCTACATCGCCGTGCTTTCTGAGGACGGCGAACGAATTGAAGCTCCGTATTTCGTTGACGAGGAGGATGAAACTCCTCCGCCTCCCGAGGCCTGGCGTGGTGGATTGACCGAGTACGTGCTTCGCACGGGCGCGCCGTTGCTGGTGGATCCGGAAAAATTCGAGCAGATGGCCGTCGAAAGCAAGGTCGTTTCGCGCGGCGCACCTTCGCTCGACTGGCTTGGCGTGCCGCTCAAATCGGGCGACAAAACTTTCGGCGTACTCGTCGTCCAGAGCTACTCGGAAAAATCCCGCTTCGGTCTGAAGGAAGCCGAGATCTTGAACTTCGTATCGCAGCAGGTCGCGAGCGCGATCGTGCAGCGACGCGGCCAGGACGCGCTGCGGCGCTCGGAAGAACGCTACCGCTCGCAGGTGCAGAGCGCCGTCTATGGCCTCTATCGCTCCAGCGTTCAGGGAAAATTCCTCGACGTCAATCCGGCGCTCGTTCAGATGCTCGGTTACGATTCGGCGGAAGAGTTGTATGCGATGGACATGGCGCGCGATCTCTACGCCAATCCCGAGCAGAGGCAGATTCTTGTTAACGAATTCGCGAACGCGCAGCGCATCGAGGGCGTCGAGACCCGCTGGAAACGCAAGGACGGCAAGATCATCACCGTGCGCATCAGTGGCCGCGCGGGCCTGAAATATCCCGGCGAGCCCGAGAGCTTCGAGATGATCGCCGAGGACGTTACCGAGCGCCGCATGCTCGAAGAGCAACTCCTGCATTCGCAAAAAATGGAAGCTGTCGGTCGCCTCGCCGGCGGCGTCGCGCACGACTTCAACAACTTGCTGACCGTGATCAAGGGTTACAGCGAGCTGATGCTCAACGAGGTCACCGAAAAAGATCCAATGCGCGCCGAGGTCGAAGAGATCCGCCGCGCAGCCGAGCGAGCCGCTTCCCTCACCCGCCAGTTGCTCGCCTTCAGCCGGCGCCAGGTGCTCGAACCCAAGGTACTCGATCTGAACACCGTCATCGGGAACATGCAGAAGCTGCTGCAAAGACTCCTCGGTGAAGACGTCGAGTTGCAGGTCTCGCTCAATCCCAGCCTCGGCCATGTCAAGGCCGATCCCGGACAGGTCGAGCAGGTCATCATGAACCTCGCCGTCAATGCGCGCGACGCAATGCCGCACGGCGGCAAACTCACTCTGGAGACGAGCAATCACGTCATTGACGAGACCTACGCGCGCGAGCATGCCATAGTCCATGCTGGAAACTACGCGATGATGGCTGTTACCGATAACGGTGTTGGCATGGACCCCGATACCGTCTCGCACATCTTCGAGCCATTCTTTACCACCAAGGAATTGGGCAAAGGAACGGGACTCGGTCTTTCCACCGTTTACGGCATCGTCAAGCAGAGCGGCGGATACATATGGGTCTACAGCGAACCGGGACGCGGAACCAGCTTTAAGATCTATCTTCCGATCGTCTCGTCAGGCAAACCCGACGAGACCGGCTCGCGTCCGGCGCTGACTCCCTCCTATCGCGGAACCGAAACCATTCTCCTCGTCGAAGATGAAGATGGCGTGCGCGCGCTCGTCCGCGAAGTGCTGCAGCGTAATGGATATCACGTGCTCGAGACGCGCAACGGCGGCGAGGCCCTGCTCGCCTGCGAACAGCATCCGGACAAGATTCACCTTCTGCTGAGCGATGTCGTGCTGGCGCAGATGACCGGGACGGAGCTCTCTCGTCGCCTGATGCCGCTACGTCTCGAGATGAAGGTGCTGTTCATCTCCGGATACACCGAAGAAGCCATCATTCACCAGGGCGTGCTGGAAGAAGGAACGGCGTTCCTGCAGAAGCCGTTCACGCCAAACGTGCTTGCCCGCAAAGTCCGCGAAGTTCTCGACAACAAGTAACTCGCCAGCTCCGCGGATAAATACCGCGCTTCCGTGGTCTCACATCTGCCGCAGTCAGACATGGGCACCGTGCTCTCTCGAACTAAGTCTGTCGTGTTCTGCATGCACTCTGGCGCGATTTGCAGTACCCTGCGTCGTGGCGAACATCTAACCTGGGGATATTCAAAGGAGCGCGAATGCAAAAACGCAAGCTGGGAAGAAGCAATCTTGAAGTCTCCGCGCTCGGCCTTGGCTGCATGGGCCTGAGCTCCGGTTATGGCCGGCCCGTCGACAAGCAGGCCGGGATCGACCTGATCCGCGCGGCCGTCGAACGCGGCGTGACCTTCTTCGATACCGCAGAAGTTTACGGCCCGTTCACCAACGAAGAACTCGTCGGTGAAGCTCTCGCGCCATTTCGTAACGACGTTGTGATTGCCACCAAGTTTGGTTTTCACATCGAGGACGGTAAGCAGTCCGGCGTCAACAGCCGTCCCGAACACATCCGGCAAGTGGCCGAAGATTCCCTTAAGCGCCTCAGGACCGACTACATCGATCTCTTCTATCAGCATCGCGTAGACGACAAGGTTCCCATCGAAGACGTTGCTGGAACCGTGAAGGACCTCATCCAGCAGGGCAAGGTGAAGCACTTCGGACTCTCCGAAGCCGGCCCCATTACCATTCGCCGTGCCCACAAAGTGCAGCCGGTAACCGCCCTGCAGAACGAATACTCGCTCTGGTGGCGAGAGCCGGAGGCGGAAATCTTTCCCGCTCTCGAAGAACTAGGCATTGGATTCGTCCCCTTCAGCCCGCTCGGTAGAGGATTCCTGACCGGCACGATCAGCAAGGACACGGAATTCGATCAGAACGATTTCCGCAACAAGCTCCCCCGCTTCTCGCCCGAAAATCGCGGCGCGAACCAGAACGTCGTCGAACTGATCGCCCGATTCGCCAAACAGAAAAACGCAACCCCCGCGCAGATCGCGCTGGCATGGCTGCTGGCACAGAAGCCGTGGATCGTTCCGATCCCGGGCACGACGAAGCTGCACCGACTGGAAGAGAACCTCGGAGCGGCCGGTATCGAACTTGCGGCAGAAGATATCCGCGAGCTGGAGAGCGCTGCATCAAATGTCACTGTGCAAGGAACACGGTATCCCGAGGAATTGCAGAAACTCGTGGGCCGCTGAGTGGCATACCAGGCTCGGGATAAAGGAATACTAAGTCGCAAATGAAGGAGTTCGGAAAATGGAAATCAGAAGAGTTGGCTCGCAGGCTTCTGCCCCAGGACCGTCAGAGTGGTTCACTGGTACGGTACGGATCGATCCTCTGATTCAGGCACCGGAGCCGGCGCGAGTGCAGGGCGCGAGCGTAACCTTCGAGCCGGGAGCACGGACGGCATGGCATACGCATCCGTTGGGCCAGACTCTGATCGTGACGGCGGGCTGCGGCCGCGTGCAACGGTGGGGCGGTCCGGTGGAGGAGATTCGGCCGGGCGACGTGATCTGGTTCTCGCCCGGAGAGAAGCACTGGCATGGAGCCGCGCCGACGACGGCCATGACGCACATCGCCATCCAGGAAAAGCTC
>JAVUPY010000039.1 GCA_032252755.1 Terriglobia bacterium | reverse complement strand
CCAGGTAGTCCACAGGAGGGACCCGCGCGCCGTGGAGTGACCGCAAGAGTCTGACGCAGCGGCGCGCGGGAGGTCCCTGTGGACCCACCTGGGCAAACCCGGCCGTGGAGGGGGGATTTGTCAGCTTCGGTTTTTGAAGCGCCAGCTGGTGTTGCCGGTCTCGATGATGTCGCAGTGATGGGTCAGACGGTCGAGCATGGCGGTAGTCATCTTGGCGTCGCCGAAGACCTGGGGCCAATCGGCGAAGGCGAGATTGGTGGTGATCAGCAGTGAGGTGTTCTCGTAGAGCTTGCTGATCAGATGGAACAGGAGCTGCCCGCCAGGTTGACTGAAGGGCAGATAGCCGAGCTCGTCGATGGCGATGAGATCGTAGCGCAACAGCTTTTCGGCCAGGCGGCCGCTGCGGCCGGCGGCCTTTTCCTGCTCGAGCTGGTTGACCAGATCGACGAGATTGAAGAACCGGCCGCGCGCGCGAGCGCGGATGACGGCCGAGGCCACGCCGATGCACAGATGGGTTTTGCCGGTGCCGGTTCCACCGATGAAGATCGCGTTGCGCTTGGCGTCCAGGAAGCCGCCTGTGGCGAGTTCGCGAACCTGGCCCTCGTCCACCGGCGTATCGGCGAAGACGAACTTGTCGAGGTCTTTGAGCATCGGGAACCTGGCGCCACCGATGCGATAGCTGATCGATCGCGCCTGACGGTGAGTGCGCTCTGCTCGGATCAGGCTGGCGATGAGGGGATAGATCTCGTCGCGGCGGGTGAGACCCTTGCCGGCGATCTCGTCGAAGCTGGCGCGCATGCCGTAGAGCTTGAGTTCGCTCATGGCATCGAGAATCTCATGGCGTTCCATCACGCGACCTTCCTTATGCTGTCGTAACGGCCGCAATCGGCCGCGGGTTCGATCTTCAGGCGCAGCGCGTCGGGGGTGGTGATGCTGGGCGGCGGCGCCGGCTGGAGCCGTCGGGCGAGCACCGTGAGAATCACATCGCCGCTGGCGATGCCGGCTTCCAAGGCCTCGGCACACGCCGCTTCAACGGCGGCCAAGCCATGATCGAGCACCGCACCCAGCACCTTGACGAACTGACGATCGCCGTCGACGTGGCTCTTCAGCTTGCCGCGAACTTGGGCCAGGGCGGGCGGCAGGTCCCAGTCCTTGAAGGGAGCGCCGTTGCGCAACGCGCCGGGCTTCCTCACCAGAATCGGGAGGTAATGCCAGGGATCGTAGATGATCTGTTCATGCTTGAAGCTGCGCTGATGGTCGGCCACCATCTCGCCATCGAGAAGTACGACGATGCGTTCGGCGTGGGAGCGAACCAGAACCATGCGCCCGGCCGCGCGAGCGTCGACGCTGTAGCGGTTGCGATCCGCCGAGATCAGGCAGGTAGTGCTGGCGCGCACCGCCTTCTCGACGAAGCCGTCGAACGGCCCGCGCAGCTCCATCAGGCTGGGCCGTTCGTCCTGGAACACGTCCCAGATAGTCCGATCCTTGAACTCCGGGTGTTGGGTACGCTTGGCGTAGGCGATGCACTGATCTTCCAGCCAGGCATTCGCCTCGATGAGGCTCTTCACCCGCAGCTTGGGCCGGAACAGCTGGTCGCGCAGGTTGCCGACCTGATTCTCGACTTGCCCCTTCTCCCAGCCTGACGCCGGCGTGCACGCCACCGGTTCGACCAGGTGGTGCGAACACATCTGCAGAAAGCGGCGGTTGTACTGGCGCGCCTTGCCAATGAAGATCGCCTCCACCGCCGTCTTCATGTTGTCGTAGATGCCGCGCCGGCAGACCCCGCCGTAAAACCGGAACGCCTTGTCGTGGGCATCGAAGACCAGCTCTTGGGTCTCGCGGAAGTAGACGCGGACGAACGGCATGCGGCTGTGCGACAGCTTCATGTGCGCCGCTTTGACCATCAGCGGCAGCCCTTGGAGCGTGATCGTCTCGTGGCTCCAGTCGAACTGGTACGCCTCGCCCGGTGCAAAGCTCATCGGCACGAAAGCCTGCGCCGGAACTCGTGCCCGCTCGTCGCGCCAGCCCCTCACGAACCGGTGCACGCTATCGTGCGCGCCGTCGTAGCCTCGCCCGCGTAGCTCCTCGAACAGACGCTGCGTCGAGCGGCGTTCCCGCCGGGGCAGCTTGGCTTCCTGCTCCAGGATCTCGGTCAGAACCTCGACCCACTCACCCAGCTTCGGCACCGGCTGCACGCCGCGCTCGTACTTGAACTCTGTCGCCCGGCCGCGGATGACCTTGCGCACCGTCGCGCGCGACACCGACAGCGTCCGAACGATCTCCTTGATCGGACGATGATGATCGAAATAGGCCCGCCGGATCTCCCCGATAATGTCCACGCCAATCATCCCCCAAACACCCTTCCCAGCCGACACCGGCACAAAGGAAGGGACGCTGACACGCAGCGTTAGAGGGGGTCACTATTGGACGCGAAAACCGCCCCTCAGGGGGTCACTATTGCGCGCGAATTTACACACCGGAACAACAGATCGAACTCCAGCCGCTCCATCAGCTGGCGTTCCGACCGGATCGAATAGAATGCCTGGAGCAGCATCGCCCGCAGCAGCATCTCGGGCGCGATCGACGGGCGCCCAAGCCCCGAATAAAGCGCCGCGAACTCTCGCGACAAATCCGTCAAAGCCGCATTGGCGATCTCGCGGATCGGTCGCAACGGGTGATCCCGCCGCACCCGACCTTCCAGATCGACGTAGGAAAACAACTCTCCAGACCGTTCATCCGACCCGCGCACGACGGCCCCCACTCGACATCAGCCCCACTCGAGTGAATCATGCGCCAGCAAAAGCCGCTACGGGTTTTTCAACAGCCTGCTAGGTCAGGAGCGCTCTGACATTTCTTCCGACGTTCTACAAGTCTTAAGCGCGTTTTGCCGAGGCGCTCCTTACGATGCTGGCTCGCTTGGCACCGGGTTCAGTCCTCGCGTATTATTTCGAAAGCTCGGCCGGTTCGAAGACGAAAAATTCGATTATCGCGGCAATCACTCGACCCAGAACGTGAGGGAATGTTTTTGCGACCTAGACCCTTCCAAATCCCCCTCAAAGCCGTGGGATCAAGCAGAATTGACACTCCTGTTGAACTGTGACTTATTTGATGCGTAACAACAGTTTCGCTGCATTAGTGGTTTTGCTTCGTTGTCGCCGACCAGGGGGGTCGTCAATGAGGAAAATCGCGGGAGCGCTTTTGCTGGCCGTGTCCATTACGGCTGTGAGTTCATGTGGCACGCCAGCATATCTCCGAGAGATGTATTCGGGAAATAGGGGCCTCAACAAGAGCGAGGCCACGCAAACCGTCGTGGTCCCAACGTCTATTGGCATGTGCGTCGCTCCAAACGGCGCTATCCCGTGCCGGGAGCGGCCCGGAGCTTCGTTCGGGGAGCTATGCGGTGGCCAGTGCAGACCGTCAATTGAATTTGTGATGCAAGACGGTCCGCCACAGCAGATGACCGGAGTCATGCGCACGCTCGTTCTAGAGGCGGCCGACGGCAAGCGCGTGAACCTCAATGCGACCCCTGATCAATACAACCTCTACAAACGTCGGAGACGTGGGCCGGCAAGTAAAGGCTCTTGAGCAGGAGCCTTAAAGGAGGGAGAAGCCACATGTCTCAGCCCGTATTTTCTGATCTGTTTTCTTTGTCGGGTAGGCGCAATCGGAAATCGTACTTTCTGTACCTGCCGGCATTCTTACTGGTAACAGCGGTGCTTTGGGCTGTTGCGTTAAACGTCCCAAAGCGGAGGAATGATCGCTTTTGCCGGTTTGATACAGCTCTCACAACGATTTCCGCATGGCTTGTGGGCGCACTAAGATGCCGGGATTTTGGTTGGACAGGATGGGCTAGCTGCTCAGTCTCATCCCATTCGTCGGCTGGATATTTCCTTTTGTGATGCTCTTCGTGCCAAGAAACCTTGGATCAAATCGCTATGGACCAGACCCGTTGTCTGGGGAGCCCGGAGCTGCGATGGCAGCCGCTGGCCAGGCTCGGTGATATGCGTGCCGCAGGCGGCAGCGCGTTCACACGGTTCTCGAAGACATCCATTTTCTGCCTGATTCTGTCCTTTGTCTTCGGATCGGCAGGTGTGCGCGCTGAAGATGATGCCGATGCCATTCGCAAAGCCATTCTGTTCGCGCTCCAATGCAACTCAACGGTAGGGTCGATTGAAGACGTCACCATATTGGATTCGAGGAAGCGGGGTGGCGGTCTCGTCGTGGTCCGGGGCACCTACAAACAAAAAATCGCTGGTGCCGGGATCTTCATGTTCAAGGCGCCTGAAGCCGCAGGAGGTGTCTTTGAAGGAGACTACGACTCCGACGCTCGCAAACTGCAGGATTTGTTTTTCAAAGTCTCGCTTCGCACCGGTAAGGTTCGACCGAGCTGTTTGCAATGAACGTCCGCAGCGGATTCTCCGACAGATCATTCCCGGTAGAACAGCATCGGAACCGGGCTTTCGCCCCCAGAAGTTGCAACGCACGTCGCGCTCTTATCATCATTTCTAGTGCAACTCATCACCGAGGAATTCCACATGACGCCCGGGCGAGTGCATGAGCTCTGCGGCTTGCTGATCACAAAGCGATCTCCATCGAAGCCAGCACTCACAACGGCATTGCAAGAGAAACGACCAGAGGGATATTCCTCTGCCTCCATCCATGACCCATATCCTGCGTTATTGAAGCAGAGTGCACCGGCTCGTGTCGTGCCATGTTCGGTACGACCATCTCCAAGAACGTTTACTGTCGGATGATCCGTCCCTATTGCCCAACAGCCATCGAATATCGACAGATCGTGCGCCCGCCACTGAGGCTCCGCCAGGGCTGCTGTAAACGCGGGTTGATCCGGGAGCGCATTAGGGACGGTCGGGGGAGTGATCGGGACGATTCGTGGAACCTCGGCGAGCTCGGAAGGCTTGGGATGGAGCCAATATCGGGAAAGTCCCCATCCGAGCGCGGAGAGGAGCAGCGCAAGTAGTGCCGTCAGCAGCATCAAGCCCAACGGGGATCGGACAACGTTGCGCGTGGACAGATTGATGTCGGGTAGGGATGGCAGCGTCCCAAGTCCGTTGTACCCCAATTTCTCGCCAGCTCGAAAACCCCAGAACGCCAGCACCGGCTGATCGCCGACCGCGTAAAGATGCTCGATGCCCGGAATCTCCAAAGCGGAGGAAAGGATGTGCGAAAGGTTGCCCCTCGGCGTGTTGGCGCCCGAGCACGCGAGGTCGGAGGTCAACCGTTTGACCTGTTCGCCAAATTGCAAGCGAATCGGGTCCAGGCGAGCGCGTTCGGGCACGCTCAATTTTCGCCAGGGACGGACCTCGCCAAGCGTATCGGTGAACCAGCTGATCTGACCGTTCGCGAGCTCAGGCTGCGCAAAGAGAGCAGCGTGCTCGGCACCGAGGTGACGACGCAGGATCGCTGCGATTTGGTCATGGCTCTCAAAAACCGGTCCTCCAAATGCGGTGGTGGCTGACCATCCGTCGAGCTGACTGGTTTCAAGAAGCTGTCTCGACATAACTCATTTGCCCGGCATCTGTTCCATTCGCACTTTATATTTGCTGCCGCCTTCGGCGTTTGTGCCATCGCAACCTGCATTCTTATCCGGACCATTTACGCAGACCGTGCTTGCGCCGCTCATCGATGTTCCGTCGCTGCAGGTCAGACTTGGGTCCTCGCGGATGACAAGCTGTCCGCCCGATTGCACCAATGCCTGAGCATCGCCCTGACACTCCCTACCGCCTGGCGTGCGCACGCGAACGTCGCCCTTGCCCTGTCCATCGAAGCGATAGTACTGCTCGACAGGGTTGCCCTGAGCATCACGGAGACCCGCCTGGCTTCGCCACAGGCCCTGCATGAAGGTGGCGGGACCGGCGGGAAGATTTCCCGGCGGCAGAGCCAATGGTGTCCCTGGCGCAGTGGGTGCTCCGGGCGGCGGCAATGGAGGGCTTGATGTTGGCATTCCAATGGCCGGCGTGCCCCCGTTCGGAAGCGACTGCGGTTCGCTCGGATTTCGCGGGGCAGGAGACGGGACTGGGGGAATCGTCGGCCGCAACCCCGCGCCAGCGGGCCCACTAGATTCCGCCCCGATTCCAGGAGCGGCTGGAACGGTGGGAACGACAGGTATGCGCCCAACACCCGTCTCTGGTGCGGGGATCACTGGCGATGGGCCGAGATAGGGCGATGGCTCGACGGACACTATCCTTTCCTGAAATGGCCAAAGCCAATATGGCGGAGGCGAGACACCAATCCGCGGAGCGAGCAACCACCAGAGCAACGTGAACAGCAGCCAAAGCAGCAGCAGCGCGCCGAGCAACCAGAGCAGCCATGCCCACGGCGGTAAGCCCCTAAACCATTTCCACCAGCCCCAGCGCCACCACCCGAGTCGTGGTGTCAGAACGGCATTGCGAACACTCGCCGGATATGACACCGCACGCGGAGCATCATTTTCCGTGCTGCCTGGTCTGAGTACGAGAGGATCGACGCCAAACGGCTGCCCCTCTCGCTTGAACCCCCAAAAAGTCACCATCGGTTGACGATCAATAAAGTAAAGATGCCCCTCATCTGGCGTCTGGAGTGCCTGTTCCAGGATTCTCGAAAAATTGTTTCGGGATGAGTTCTCGGGCTCGGCTCGAAGCCTATTGATATACGCAGTGAAGCCTTCGTGAAGCCCCCGCTTCGTCGGTTCGAATTCTGACCGCTCCTGTGGGCCGAGATCGCTCCAGCGCTTCGGCTCACCGAGCGAATTGGCGACCCATCCTATTCGTTTTCCATCGCTGTCGTAATCTGGCCTCGTGAAATAGTCCGCGAAACGCGGTCCGAGGTCCTTTAGAAGAACGGCTCGAATTTGTGGGAAGCCTCTGTAGACGGGCTGATTAAAAGCACCGAGCGGCTCCAGGCCGTCTGGTGCCTCAAGACGCAAGGTGGTCCCTGTTCTCATTTTGCTGCCACCCTTCTTGCACCCAAGGCAGGGAAACTCCCTGACTCTGTGAAAACGCGCCCAACCGAGACCCCTCCATAAAGCGACATAAGCAATTGATTGGTCTTACTAATCGATGTTCGCCGGGGGTCACGTTTCGCGCGAAAGATGACCCCACTCGATTTCCATATTATTGAATCGAATCAATCTGCTGGATGATTTCGGCGGTGGGGTCA
>JAVUPY010000038.1 GCA_032252755.1 Terriglobia bacterium | reverse complement strand
GAGGGCAAGTTGCTCTCGACGAAACAGGGTAAGTCGGGCATTCTGATGGATGTCCATTCGGTCGTCTCCTGAAAGTGGATTGCTCAGCAAAATCAGCTTCTCCGGTTTCTTCCGAATGGACAACCTCCTGAAATCCCACAGTTGTAGATGCGTCTTCATAAGAGCCTCGTGCTACTTACTCTCTATATTGTAGATGATTTCGGGCACAGGAAAGTTTCTCTTGTAAGCTGTTGATTACGCTATGTTTATGTCGCATGTGAGAGGGGCACAGAGCGGCGGGATGGGGCATACCCCACCCCCTTACCCCCTTTGATCGCGGTCCAGTGTTTTCATAGAGTTACGGAAATTTCGGCTCTAAATCTATGATTCTCAATGGTTTAAATCTGAAAATAGGGGGTTGACAGTTAGCCCCGGAAGATCGACTCACAGCGGCGGAGTTCACTGTGGGGTGCGGATCACCTGTCGTCGCTGAAGCGACTCGCCGAAGGTCTAGAGCCCGCTCCCCGCACTCACGTGCGGGGCTACTTTCTCGGATCACAACATGAGGCTACACAGTGCGCTAGAATTCACCGCATGAGCACGAACCCGGTTGTTCCCGATTTCGCTCCCAAGCAGTCGCAGGATGAGCGCCGCAACTGGACTCCGATGATCATCGGCGCTGTTCTTGTCATCGCAGTTTTGGCGGGAATCGTCTTCTTCGGGCGCAGCCGGCCGAACACGAGCAATCAACCCGATCCCTACGCCGCCAACCTTGCCATCGGAGACATCACGCCTTCCACCGCCGACAACTTCGTCGGATCGACCGTGACCTACCTCGACTTCACTCTAACGAACAAGGGCGACAAGACTCTAGTCGGTGGACAAGTGCAGGTGACATTCAAGAACTCGCTCGGGCAGGCGGTACAGACGGAAACCATGCCGCTGCACATCCTGACGAAGAACGCGCTGGGCGGCTACGAGGACGTCACCGACATCTCGCAATCGCCGATTCCACCGGGCCAGTCGAAAACCATTCGGCTCACCTTCGAGCACATCTCCAGCGACTGGGACCAGAGCTACCCGGCGATGAAGTTTGTGAATTTGAGGTTGAAATAAAGAGTCGGAGTTGATGCATGCGTGCGCTCTCAATGATCGTCTGCATTTGGCTTTCCGTATGGGCTATTCGCAAGCAAGGCGAAATTGACGAGCACCTAGACACGACCTCCAATATCTGCCGTTGGCTGCTTGTAATCGGCGGATTTGCGTGCGCTGGCATTTCGGGTGAACGTATGGGCACTGTTCGACTAGTAGGATTCATTTTGGCCATGCTATTTCTATGCTGGCCGAACTTTGCTTATCGGGTGACAGGGCAAAAACGCCGCGAAGATACTCTCGACTTGTAATCCTTGCACCCGTCCGAACGATTGGCGTGAAACGGAGACTGTACTAACCTCGAGAGGAATACAGGTCCTTCGACTCCGCCGCGACCGCGCTAAACCACCCCAGCACGCCGAAAGCGGGCGTGCCGGGGACCCCGGTAAACTACGGCGCGGGAAAAACAAGTCGCGGCTCCGCTCAGGATGACGGTATCGGTATAGCTGTCGGCAGATTGCTCTAACCCACTTCGACAAGCCCGTACTTTCGGTTCCAATGCGCCTGCAGATGCTTGACGGTCTTCGTCAGCTCTTCCTGTGAAATCTCCGCGTTCGGCCCATCGGCTACCAATCGAGCTTCACGCTTCGCCAGCTCCAGCAGTTCGCGATCACGAATCAGGTTTCCGACGCGCAGGCTGGGCATGCCGGCCTGCTTGGTTCCGAAGAACTCGCCGGGGCCGCGCAGTTCGAGGTCTTTTTCGGCGATCTGGAAGCCGTCCTGGGTTGAGACCATGGTGTTGAGCCGCTGCTCGGCTTCGGGCGTGACTTTCTTTCCAGTCATGAGAATGCAGAACGATCGCGCACTGCCGCGGCCGATGCGTCCGCGGAGTTGATGCAGTTGTGAAAGGCCGAACCGCTCCGCATGCTCGATCACCATCAGTGTTGCGTTGGGCACATCGACGCCGACTTCGATAACCGTCGTCGAAACCAGCACATCGAGTTCGCGGTCTTTGAAGAGGCGCATGACGGCGTCTTTTTCTTCGGCCTCCATGCGGCCGTGCAGAAGGCCGACGCGAAGGTCGGAGAGGATCGTTTTGCGGAGCTTGTCGTACATCTGGATGGCGGCTTTGAGTTCGCCTTCGAGCGCTCCCTCTTCGATCACAGGGTAGACAACGTAGACCTGCTGGCCGGCAGCGACGATCTTGCGCACGAAGGTCCAGACTTCGTCGGCGCGCCCGTCGGGCACGCGGCGCGTGGTGATCGGTGTGCGTCCCGGCGGGAGTTCGTCGATGACGCTGACGTCGAGGTCGCCATAGAGGGTGAGCGCGAGGGTGCGCGGGATCGGCGTGGCGGTCATGACCAGCACGTCGGGAACGGCCTCGGTGTTCTTGCGCATCAGCTTCATGCGCTGGAGGACGCCGAAGCGGTGCTGCTCGTCGACGATGACGAGGCCGAGCTTGGCGAACTCGACTTTTTCTTCAATGAGCGCGTGAGTTCCGATCACCAGTTGCGCCTGGCCCTCGGCGATCTTCCAGCGGGTTTCGCGCTTGGCGCCGGTTTCGAGCGAGCCTGTCAGTAGCGCGATCTTGTATCCGGCGTGCTCGAGCATCTGCCGCGCGTTCAGGTAATGCTGCGTGGCGAGAATCTCTGTCGGCGCCATCAGCGCGACTTGGTAACCGTTTTCGATGGCGATGATAGCGGCTTCGAAGGCCACGATGGTTTTGCCAGAGCCGACGTCGCCCTGAAGCAAACGGCGCATCGGGACAGCGGGCTTCATGTCATCGACGATTTCTTTGAGCACGCGTTTCTGCGCTGCTGTCGGATGGAACGGGAGGATGCGCTTGAGGGCGCTGCGCACGGCATCGTTCACGGCGAAGGCGATGCCGGTCTGGCGGCGAACCTTGCGGCGCTTGAGTTCCAGGCCGAGTTCGAGGAAGAAGAATTCCTCGAAGATGAGGCGGATGTGCGCCGGGGTTCGCGCGGTCTGAAGCGATGCGAAGCTCTCGCCGGGGTCGGGCCAATGGGCTTTCCAGAAGGCCTCGCGGCGCGGCAGCAGGGAGAGGCGGCCGCGAATCTTGGCGGGAATGGTTTCCTGAACATCGAGCGTGAGGTTTTCGAGAGCTCCATGTATCACGCGACGGAACCAGCGGGCAGTGCTCTTGCCGATGGCTTCGTAGATGGGGACGATTCGGCCGACCTCAAGCGTCTGCCACTGCTTGTCTTCTTCCGCCGGAGCCTCGGCGGGATCGTGCACGATCTCGAATTGCGGATTGATCAGTTGCAGGCCGCCGCGTCCGCGCTCGTTCAGTTCTACCTTGCCATACAGCGCGACTAATTGTCCCGGCTTGAACTTGCCCTCGAGATAATTCCCGTGGAACCAGATGCACTTGAGCGTCGTGCGGCCCTGCCCGGCGGTGACTTCGAACATAGGCATGCGCCGGGTGCGAAACAGCGCTGCCGTGCGGACTTCGGCGATGACGCTGGCCATCTCACCGGGCTTGAGTTCCGCAATCGTTCGCGGGTTGATGCGGTCTTCGTAGCGGAACGGAAGGTAGTAGAGCAGGTCCTCGACGGTGTTGATGCCCCTGGCTCCGAGTGCCTCGGCGATGCGCGGGCCGATGCCTTTGACGTACTGCACTGGAGTGTGGAGTTCGAGCATCGGAACAATCTTAAACGGCAAAACGGGAAAGGGAAAAACGGCAAAATAGAACCGCGGATTGGCGCGGGATTTCGAGGATCAAAACCGGTCTAACTGCTTTAGAGCTTGAGATCCGCGACTCCGCTCGTTCTGCCGTTTCGACCTTTGCCGTTTCACGATTTAAGTGCATCCTAACGAGGTGCTGAGAGTCAACTTCTGGAAGTCGCTGATCGCGGTAGTCATAGGCAACGTCGTGTATCTATTTGTCCTCTCGCCGTGGCTGCCGATTTCTGCCCGTCATCAGCCATTTAAGATTGACCTGGGCCTCATCGTGGATGTGTGGGTGTGCCTTGTCGTTTACGGGATCATCGAACTGTTTCTGCGCCTGCGCCGCAGGAACGCCGCCCTTCCGCGACACCCGAGCGACGGCGACCCATCCTGACCAGTACGGTGGAAATCGTGCTGGGAAAAAATGGGCGCGACCAATGCCGCGCCCTGATTGACGGAGAGAAAGGAAGAGCCGTCTATTCGTATGAAATGTAGTGGAACTGCTTCTGCAGGTTCTTCTGCATCTTCTCCAAGTTCTTCTGCAGGTCCTTCATGGCTTTCTGCTGTTCCTTGCTGGTTTCCTTCTGAGCCTCTGCGATCGACTTCTGCCACTCGGCGCGATTGTTTTCGAATTCCTTCTTCCATTCCTGTTGCGCTTTGAGCATCGCCATTTTCTGCTCTTCGTTGATCTTTGGCATGCTCTGCAGCTCTTTTCGCAGCGCTTCCATTTGCGGCTGCAGGTCGAAGTCGAAGCTCTCGTTATCCCATGTCTCGCCGGTCTGGCGACGCTCGGGCAGCTTGATCGTCAGGTTCTGCTCGCGCTTATCGCGCACGATCCCAACCGGCACGTTTCCGCTCTTGTTGCGCAACGCTCGCCGCCAATCGCCGGAGTCATTCACGGTCTCTTGCCCGACTCGAACGATGACGTCTCCAGCCTTGAGTCCGCCGACTGCAGCGGGACTGCCCCTCTCCACAGAACGCACCAGGATTCCCGCCCCATTCTTCACTCCAAAGAAGTCGCGAAGCTGCGGCGTGAGATTCTCGACGTAGGCACCGACGGAGCGCAGGTTGTAGTACACGCGCACGTCCGGAACGTCCGGCGTCTCAAAGCTCATCGGGGGCATCGGCGGCATCGGCGCGATATGCGGTTCCACGTGAACTTGCGGAATCCTCGGCGCCACC
This sequence comes from Terriglobia bacterium, assembly GCA_032252755.1. Taxonomy (NCBI): domain Bacteria; kingdom Pseudomonadati; phylum Acidobacteriota; class Terriglobia; species Terriglobia bacterium. The sequence continues at coordinate 25,697 of JAVUPY010000038.1, read as the reverse complement.
CACATTGCCGTCATCTGGTCGCGCGCTGCCAGCGTCGGCTTGAGCGTTAACTGCTGACCGTTACGGCTGACCAGGAGATCGATGGTTCTTCCCGGCGGCGTTTCGCGGATGACTCGCCGCAATTCCTCTTCACTCTCGATCTTGGTGCCGTTCACCGCGAGAATGACATCGTGCTCTTTGATCCCCGCTTTACCGGCAGGAGCGTCCTGGTCGACCCCAAGCACCTCGACACCGGTCTCTTCTTTCAGGCTCAGCGCCTTCGCCCTGTCCGCGTCCACGTCGTTGACCTCGACCCCCAGATAAGAGGTCTTGCTCTTGTGCTCCTGATACTCCCCGGGGAACTGCGGATCCGCTGGGCAGTTGTTATCGGCGGCGAAGACTGCCGGAACGCCAGACATCAGGACCAGTAGGCACCCTGCAATCAGTCCTTTCTTCATTGTTCCCTCCCTACCTCGCCTTTCGTATGTCAATCTGCCCGATTGTGGTTCGAATCTTGATGGGTGTGCCGCCACCGTTGATGGCGCCCTCCGCGCTCACCGACCGTGGTCCGTACGTGCCGCCCTCGCTGGTGATCTTGATATCCGAGAACTCGGAGCGAATGCCTTGTCCGGAGGCCATTTCAGCCGAAGCGTGGATGGTACACGGTACGCCGCTGCCGACATAGACAATCACGTCGCCTGCGGCGGTTCGTAGTACAGAGCTGGAAGAGGCGCCCTTGCCGCCGAGGAATTCCGCGGTGATGGCGCCTGCGCCTGTCTGTGCCTGCGCGCCCTGGTACAGCTTCCACATCTCTATGCTGCCGCCGCCAGTGGAAGCCATGACGTGCCCGCGAGCCGAACCCAGACGAATGTTGCCGCCGCCGGTCTGGAGCTTCGCCGTGCCCTGGACCTCATTGACATCGATGCTGCCGCCACCGGTTTCGGCCGTGAGGTCGCCGCGGCTCTGGCCGACCTGGATGCTGCCGCCGCCGGTCTGTATCGAACCCCACGCCAGGTTCTTCACGGTAACGTTGCCGCCGGCGGTATTGATTTCGCCTTTGCCCTGGCTGTCGCCGATGCGGATGTTGCCGCCGCCACTGTTGATCTGCGTATCTCCGTGCACCATGTCAGCGGTGACGTTGCCGCCCTGCGTGTTGACCCGTACGGAACCGACATCATCCACAACGACGTTGCCGCCCTGGGTATCGAGTTCCACGCGCGCGGTCGTTCCGTTCACACCCAGGTTGCCGCCGCGCGTATCGAGGTGAACCAGCGTCATATCGCGTGGCACTTCGACAGTGATATCGGTGCTGAAGCGTTCCGATCGGCCGTTTGTCCAGCGGCCCTCGATTACGGCGGTGTCGGAGTTTCGCGTTGCGGTGATACGGTATCGCTCGAATTGCTTGCGTGCGTCGGCCTCGGAGCTCACATAAGAACGCTTTTTGATGACATATCGGATCGTCTGCGCTCCGCCGCCCTGCACGTGGATGTTCCCGCAATCGGTCGATACTTTCAGGTTCCGCGCGGGTGTCATCGTACCGCTGGTCTCCTCCACCCATGAACGCCCGTCACGGTAGAAGCGCGTGCCTTCGCCGGCACCACTCCCGACCTGCGCTATGAGCGGAAGAGCGCACAGCAGCATAACTACGGTATACACATACCGCGCTGCCCGGCGCGTCCGCCCACGGCGTGGGCTCTCAGTGTGTGGTTCGTTTTTCACTTCTCTGCCTCCTGTGCCCACCCTTGTCCTGAAGCGACAGGGTGGAGCAGCTAACAAAACTCTTAGTCGAATCGCGGCAACGTTCCCAGCAGCCGCCGCGATTCGGTACGGATGTACTGGTTCGGATCGTCCTTCGACAATTGCTGGAGCGCCGCGCGAACGCTGGTATCAACTTTCACCGCCTCCAGTGCTCTCAGCGCACCGGCGCGCACGCCGGGATTGTTGTCGTTCAGAAGCGCTTCCAGCACCGCGTTCCGAACCCGAATGTCACTTTTAACCTGTGGCCCAATCGCTTCCAGCGCCTTCAGGCGCACGCCGGGATTGGTGTCATAGCGCAGCGCGAAGATGAGCGCCTCGCGAATTCGCCCGTCATCCTTCATTTTGGAGAGAAGGTCGATCGAGTCCATGCGGACGCCGGGATTGACGTTGTCGCGAGCGGCGATGAGCAGCAGGTCCTGGATCTTGGCGTCGTCGAGAGAGCCCTCCGCTTTTGCAGGCAGCATCTGGTTGTACTGGATCTGCACCTGGCCATTGGGATCGCGATTGATATCAACGATGTTGGAGATGGAGGCGTTCGCGGTTTGGAGTGGCTTCTGGTTGTCCGCGATGTCCGTGTGGTGAATCCCCATGCGATACATGGTCAGCAGGCCGCCGCCGAAACCAATAATGAAGATGACCGTTGCGAGTGCGGGCGAGAATTGCACCTGGCGCAGCCAGGCAAAGGGGTCGAATAAGATGCGGCGCCAGCCGTGAACCTGCTCGACTCCTTCGAGCGCCTCCTGCAGGTCCATGCGCGCAGAGGCCAGCAGGTTCGGCGTGACTTCGAGCTGCGGCACTTCGCTGGCAACTTCCTTGAAGTCGCGCATGGAGCGCAGCTCCGAAGTGCATCCGGGGCAGCGATTGATGTGCTGCTCCAGTTCGTGCCGCGCATCGTCGGGCAGCTCGTCGTAAACGTACAGCGTGATGTTTTCTCGAACCCAATCGCAGTTCATCGTCTTACCTCGGGGGTTGATGCCCCCATTCTTCACCGCATATCCGCCAGCGCTGACCGCAATTTCTGGGTGGCGCGGAACAACGTGTTCTTGGCGGTTTCTTCTGTCGTATTCAGGGCCTCACCGATGGTTCTCAGCTTCAGCCCCTGGTAATGCTTCATCTCGAAAACCATGCGCTCTCGCGGAGTCAATCTTGTCAGCGCCCGCGCGATCCGCGCTCCCAACTCGCGCCGCATCAGGTCCCGCTCCGGACTCGCTCCCGACCGGTCGTCCGCGACCTGGTCGATGATGCTGTACTCTTCACCGGAGGAGTCGGTTACGACGGGCGCATCTTCCTTGCGCACCTGGCGCTTGCGGAGATGATCGAGGCAGAGGTTGGTGACGATCCGGTAGATCCAGGTGTAGAACGAACACTCGAAGCGGAAGCTGCCGAGGTTTCGATACGCCTTGAGGAACGCGTCCTGGTAGATGTCGCGCGCGTCCTGCTCGGAACCGGTCAGATGCAAGGCCAATCGGAGAACCGCGTGGTCATACTGACGGACGAGTTCTTCGAAGGCACGTCGGTCACCGCGTTGCGCTCCGCGGATCAGCTCGGCATCGTTGATGCGGCTTGGGCTCTGCCCCACCATAGCTCCCCTGCGGGAAGTGATTTCGAAACCGCGCTGTCCCATCATGCGAACGGCTCCTGCGTTCTGCGGTATCGGGACTGCCACCAACCGGGCCGGCATCTCTGCTCACCCTGGACCTAAGTACAAGCCTCAATCACTGCGCTTGTAAGGATATGGACGAGACAGTGCGGTGTTCGTTAGCGGACATTATAGAGGGTGGAAAGAAAATTGCGTCCTGCGAACGTACGTCTTTTCAGAGTGTTAGGGGGGTGGATCGATTGAGGGAGACAAAAATTGAGATTTTCTGCCTTAAGAAGTGTGCATTGACTGAAGCGGCACCTCGCCAGCCACCATGGAACTGAATGAAAGGTGTGCAAAGAAGAGCCGCACCTCTGCTGTGAGATGCGGCTTGATTCTTGTTCTTCCGATCGCCTTACGCGGTCGCTGGCTGCTCTTCTGCTTCCTTCGTCACCGTCACCTTCACTGGCACCGAGACGTCACGATGCAGCTTGATGTGAATGGTGTACTCGCCGACGTTCTTCATCGGGTGGTCGATCTCGATCTTGCGGCGATCGACGTTGAAGCCGCGCGTTTCCAGTTCGTGCGCGACGTCGGACGAGGTCACGGAACCGAACAGCTGATCGTTCTCTCCGGCGCGACGCGTGAAATGCAGGCTCACGCCCTCGAACTGCTTAGCCAGTGCTTCGGCATCCGACTTCTCACGTACGGCGCGGCGCACGGCCGAAGCCTTCATCTGCTCGATCACGGCCTTGTTCGCCGCGCTGGCTTCGATGGCGAGCTTTTTGGGCAGCAGGTAGTTGCGCCCGTAGCCCTCGGCAACTTTCACCACGTCGCCGCGATTGCCCAGCTTGGCAACATCTTCTTTCAGAATGACTTCCATTGCGATCACTCCCTCAAATTTTGTTCCGGCGCGAATCGCGCTCGTTGCCATCTGCCCACTTCTGCTGACCCACATCTGCTAACTGCGGCAGATGTGGGGCACGGATACGGACGGAGATGGCCTTTAACCCTACCGGTTCGAAGCGAACGGAAGCAGGGCGATGTTGCGCGCCTGCTTGATCGCGTCGGAAAGGCGGCGCTGGTGCGGCGTGCACACGCCCGTCAGTCGCCGCGGAACGATTTTGCCGCTCTCGGCCACGAACTGCCCGAGCAGGCGAACGTCCTTGTAGTTGATGTTGTCGATCTTCTCGGTGCAGAACTTGCACACTTTCTTGCGCCGGAAAAACTTGCGGCCACCTTCGCGGCCACCGGGACGTCCACCTGGACGTGGTCCACGCGGTCCACCACCGGGACGTTCCGTACGTTGCTGTTGCTGCTGGCCTTCAGTCGGCGCGGCGGTTTCTCCCGCCGAAGCTGCCTGGGTATTGGTCTCGTCTGCCATAACTCTCCTTCAGAACTCTTGGTAAAACCCACGTCTGCTAACTCGACAGACGTGGGGCACGGAAAAGTTTTTGAACTAAACCGTGGCCGTTGTTGGCTCGGAACCGGCCTCGGCGGCAGCCTGTGCGGCGGCCGCTTCCTGAGCCTGGCGTCCCTGGCCTTTCACACGCGAGTCGCGATGCTTCTTGATCTTCGCGAGACGCTTGTCCTCGACGTCGGTGCGAACGCTCATGAACTTGATCACCTGCTCGGTGACGCGCAGACGACGTTCAATCTCCTTCACCATCTCGCCAGAACCCTCGAGCGTCATGAGGATGTAGAAGCCGTCCTGGAACTTGCGGACGATATAGGCCAAGCGGCGCTTGCCCATCTTCTCCGTGCTCTTAACCGTGCCACCCGCGCCGGTAACGTTCGACTCCAAATTCGAAATCAGTTTGTCCATGTCCTCTTCCGCCAGATCCGGACGAACGATGAACATCACTTCATAAGTACGCTGCATGTGCATTCTCCCAATCTTTTTCGTGGGCACATTCGACGTCAGCCGATGTGTAACCACAACTTCCTAATTCCGTTCCCTGGTCGAAAGCTAAGAGCCAACCTGCACCAAACGACTTTCGACTTATGACTTTTGACTTTCGTCTTCCGGCTTCCGGTTGAACCGGTTCATCGCGACCGAGGCACCCTCTTTCAGAATCACGCCGATCGCGTCTGCCGCCGTTTCGATCATCGGAACCGCCTCCGCTAATCGCGACTTTTTCATGGGAGCCAGCAAGTAACTCGCTCCATCGCTCAGCGGATGCCCGGGCCCAACTCCCAACCGGACCCTTACAAACTCCTGCGTGCCCAAGGAGCCGATGATCGACTCCATTCCGTTATGGCCTGCCGACCGCCCGCGCTCCCGAATTCGCAACGTGCCGAAAGGAAGATCGAGCTCGTCGTACAAAATAATCAGGTCCTTTTCGGGCGCGATTTCCAGCTTCTCAACCAGTTCGCGAACCGAAACCCCGCTCAGGTTCATGTAGGTCTCCGGCTTAGCCAGGACCACTTCCTGCCCCTCCAGCGAGGTGCGAGCCGTAAGCGCTCGGCAGAACCGGTTGCTTACCCTCGCTCCACTCCGCTCGGCGATTTCTTCGATCGCCAGGAATCCAAGGTTATGCGGCGTGAACTGATACTCGATTCCGGGATTTCCAAGACCGACAATCAGCTTCACCTATCGCAGTTCCTCGTGAACCAACCTCCGGGCGCCGTTCCGGACAGAACTTACTTCTCCTTCTTCGGCTTCTCCGCGCCTTTGCCCTCGGCCGGGGCAGCACCTTCCTCGGTCTCCTGCTTGCCCTTCTTGATAACCTCGGGCTCGGCGGGAGCGGCAGCAGCTTCGGCAGCAGCCTCCGGAGTCGGAGCAACCTCTTCCTTCACGTGCGTGATGTGCACCACGGTGATGTTCGGGTCGTTGAGGAACTTAACCTTGCCTTCAGCCTTCAGGTCGGCGACGCGGATGTTCACGCCGAAGTGCAACTCGCTGACATCGACCTTGATGTGGCTGGGAATTTCCGAAGGCAGGCACTCGACTTCGACTTCGCGCAGAACCACGTCGAGAATTCCGCCTTCGGTCTTGACACCCGGGGCTTCGCCGACAATTTCGATCGGCACCGTGACCCGCAACGTCTTGTCCATCGCAATGCGCTTCAGGTCGACGTGCAGGAGATGACCCTTAATCGGATCCGACTGCCAGTCGACGATCATCGCCTTGGCGTTCTCGCCATCCAGGGTCACGTCGAAAATCGTATTGTGTCCGCTGTCGGAACTCAGAATTCGTCCGATGACCTTCGGGTCGACGCTGATCGCGTGCGGCTGTTTTCCGGCTCCATAAAGCACCGCCGGGACCATGCCGGTTGTGCGCAGGCGACGCGCCGCGTTCTTGTCTCCCGCCTGGCGCGGCTTCGCTTCTACTGTGTTGCTTGCAGTTGCCATAACTCTGTCCTTTACCTCTCCAATCTTGGTTCCCCACCGTTGTCGCGGATCGACAGGGCGGGGCTTTACAGAAACAGCTTGCTGACCGACGACTCCTCGTGAATAGACTGAATCGCTCGCGCAATCAGTCCAGCAATGCTGAGCACGCGAATCTTCGGCTCGTTCCTTCCCGCCTCGGTCAGCGGAATCGTGTTGGTCACAACAACTTCTTTCAACCCTGACTCGGAAATCCTGTTGATGGCCTCGCCCGACAAGACGGGATGAGAAGCGCAAGCGTACACCGCCCGCGCGCCGTTGTTGTAGAGCGCATTAACCGTTTTCACTAACGTCCCGGCGGTATCGATGATGTCGTCGAGGATGAGGCAGGTGCGGCCGTCGACGTCGCCGATGACGTGCATCACTTCCGCCACATTCATATCAGTACGGCGCTTATCGACGATGGCCAGAGCCGACTCCATCTTCTTGGCAAAGAACCGGGCGCGTTCCACGCCACCCGCGTCCGGCGAAACCACGGTTAAATCCGGCAAGTTCATCTTGCGGAAGTGATCCACCAGCACCGGCGAGGCAAACAGGTGATCCACAGGGATGTTGAAGAACCCCTGGATCTGCGGCGCGTGCAGGTCAACCACCAGCGCGCGATCTGCGCCGGCCGTGGTCAGGAGGTCGGCAACGAGCTTTGAGCTGATCGGGACTCTCGGCTTGTCCTTGCGATCCTGGCGGGCATAGCCGAAATAGGGAATCACCGCAGTGATGCGCCGCGCCGAAGCGCGCTTCAGCGCGTCCATCATCAGCAACAACTGCATCAGGTTGTGCGCCACCGGCTTGCATGTCGGTTGAATGACGAATACGTCGCCGCCGCGCACGTTCTCCTGAATCTGCACGTAAATCTCGCCGTCGGAGAACTGGCGCAAATCGGCCTGTCCCAGCGGAATGCCCAGATGCTCGCAGACTTCGCGAGCTAAATCGGGGTTGGAAGTGCCCGAAAAAACCTTAAACTTGTCGTCCTGTCGGGCACGGACCGGCTTGGGCGCGGTCTTGGTTTCAGGAGCCTTCTTTTCTGCTGTCACAGTACCCATGGCTTCTCCTGCGACTGGCGCGCTGGTTGGCGCGAGGTCGTGCGAAGGTTGCTTTGGTTCCACTGCGCTCGTCCTGGTTCCTGCTTCCATCGTTTCTAGTAGTGCCAGGCGCTGCCCGGCCCCTTCTGGCCCCTAATGCCGTGACTTCTTGCCGACTACCCGATTTCCCGAAGTTTCTGGCTGGGCGGCTAGGATTCGAACCTAGACAAAGTGCTCCAAAGGCACTTGACCTACCATTAGTCGACCGCCCAGTGAAGCTGCTGAGCTACTCAGCTTCTCAGCAAACCCTCTCAGCAAACCAAGAGCGACTCAGTAGCTCATTTCCCGCCAGTACGGCTCCCGGTTCAGGAACTTCGTCGCCTGCGCGGGAATTCCCGTCCGGCTCAGCTTCGCCGCCGCCTTCTCCGCGGCCGCGGGAGCCGAGAACAACCCAAAAACCGTTGAACCGGAGCCCGACAATGAGGCGAACTTCGCGCCTTCGCGCTCCAATGCACGCTTCACGTCTCGAAGTTCGGGATACTCAGGAAATACGACGCGTTCGAAGTCGTTTTCGATCCCGGCTCGGACGAGGTCGAGAAGCAGCGTCTCGGCCCGGTTCCCGCCTTTTGCGGGAACACCGGTTGTGGGTAAACCTGTCAGCCACTCAAAAGCAGAGCGACTGAACTTAGAAATTCTATCGGATAGGCCAGTATCCGTCAATTTTCCATTGTTTTTGACCAACTCGTCCCAGCGACGGAACGCCTCCGGAGTAGCCACACCAATCTCCGGCGTCGCAATCACGATGTCCCAGGGCGGGAGATCCGGCATTGGCCAGACTTCCTCGCCTCGACCGCAGCCCAACACCGTCCCGCCGACGAGGAAGAGGGGTAAGTCCGATCCAACTTCGGCAGCGATCCGCACCCGCTCCTGCCCTGACAACTTCGCCTTCAGGGCCTTTTCCAACCCCAACATGGTCGCAACTGCGTTCGATGATCCGCCGCCGATTCCGCCCTGCACCGGCAGTTTCTTCTCGATCGTGATGACTACTTTCGCACGCTGCTTTAGTGTCTTTAAGACCCGCTCTGCTACGCGCCAGCACGTATTCGTCTCATCGGCGGGAACCCGAGGGTCCTTGCAGCGAATCTCGATTCCAACCCCGCGCGCAATATCAATTTTCAATACGTCATGCAGCCTCACCGTCTGGTAAATCGTGCGCAAGTCATGAAAGCCGTCGGCGCGCGGAACGCCTATGGCGAGTCCTAAGTTGATCTTGGCGAATGAACGGATCGTGGCCGGCATGTTCAGGGTTGATTGTACAGGTTGGGCCGCGCAACTTAACCTATAGAACTAAAGTGCCTGTAGCGAAAAACATTTACAGCGCGTTCAAACTGTTCTGGTACTCTGGGATTACTTAGACATTCCCCCATTCCAAAAAAAACAACAAAGTGGGAAAACTGCGTTTATGAAAACGAAGTCCTTAGTGTGTTTTGCATGTCTGGTTCTGTTGCTGCTGACGACGCCCTCCACCGTGTGGGCTCAGTCGTTGGCAGGAGGAGCTATTGAGGGTACCGTTACTGATGCAACCGGCGCAGTCCTGCCCGGCGCAACTGTCACGGTCCTGAATTCAGCCACCGGTGCGAAGCAGGAAACCACCAGCAAGTCCGATGGTCTGTTCCAGTTTCCGGTGCTCACCGCGGGCAAATACACCCTGAGCGTGAGCAAGGCCGGCTTTGCCACGGTTCAGAACAGCGAAGTATCTCTGCCGGTTGGCGGAAAACTCAACATTCCGGTCTCCCTCCCAGTGGCATCCAAGGGCGAAACCGTCAACGTCTCTTCGGAAATTCCCGTCATTGAAACGACGCGAACGCAGGTCTCGTCGAACGTCAACGAGCGCTCCATCCGCGATCTGCCGGTGAACGGCCGCAATTTCATCGATTTCGTGCTGCTCACGCCCGGCGTGACGCGTGACGTTCGCACCGGTGACCTCAGCTTCGCGGGACAGCGCGGCACACTGAACTCGCTCACCGTCGACGGCTCTGATGACAACAACAGCTTCTTCGGCCAGACCACCGGCCGTACCGGCTCGGGCCGCGCTCCTTACCAGTTCAGCCAGGACGCTGTTCAGGAGTTCCAGGTCAACACCAACTCCTACTCGGCGGAACTCGGTCGCGCGGGCGGAGCTGTCGTGAACGTGATCACCAAGTCCGGCACCAACGCCTTCCATGGCGCTGCATTCGAGTTCTATCGCGACCAGTCGCTGAACGCTAACGACCCGATCGCGAAGTTGAACAACGCGCTGCGCAATGCTCCGCCACCGGCAAAGTCGAAATATCACTTCAACCAGTTCGGCGGAGACGTCGGTGGTCCGATCGTAAAAGACAAGCTGTTCTTCTTCTTCGACTACGATGGTCAGCGCAATCACCAGCCCAACGTGGTCACCTACACTCCACCGGTCATCGCGAGTCCTACCGCCAACCAGACGACGGCTCTGGACTATCTCGCCGGTCTGGCCAACAGCTATACGCGCGGGTTGAACCAGGACACCTATCTCACGAAAGTGGATTGGAACGCCGGAAAGAATCAAATTTCCGGTCGCTGGAATCGCCAGCTGTTCACCGGAAGTGATTTCGAGAATGGCGGCCCTGTCAATTCCGAGCAACACACCGGCGACTCCAATGTCCACACGGATACCATCACTGGTTCCGTCACCACAACCTTGAACAACTCAACGATCAACCAGTTCCGCGTCACGTTCCTTCGCGACAGCGAACCCGGACTGGCCAACAGCGATCTTCCGGAAGCCGTTGTGCGGGAAGCCGGCAACACGCTGCTCACGGTGGGGCGCAACAGCTTCAGCCCGCGCGAAACCACCATCAAGCACTGGCAGTACGCCGACAACATCACATGGGTTCGTGGCAGACACACTCTGAAGTTCGGCGCGGACATGGTTCAGGACAAGATTCTGAATTTCTTCCCCGGCAACTTCTCCGGTGCGTACACGTTCAATAGCCTGGAAGATTTTGGCGCCAGCTTGAACGGCACCAACAACCCTGGGGTCAGCTTCTCACAGGCTTTCGCCGGAGCCGGTACCACCGGTCCGACGACGCATCCTGACATTCTGCAGTGGGCTGGGTTTGTGCAGGATGACTGGCGCGTCAATAACAAGCTGACGTTGAATCTCGGCCTGCGCTATGACGAGCAGAGAATCAAGCAGCCAACGGTCCAGAATCCAGTCGCTATGGCGGCCGGCTTCAACACTGCGCTCATCCCGGTAGACCGCAACAACTTCGGTCCGCGCCTCGGCTTCGCCTACGCGGTGAGTGACAAGCTCGTTGTCCGCGGCGGCTACGGAGTCTTCTACGGAAGCACGCCGTCGATCATGATCGGCACCGCGATGTCGAACAATGGCATCAACGTCGGTACGCTGACTTTTAAGGGTACCGACGCTCCCACGTACCCCAACACACAATGCGGCGCCCCAGTTCCGAGTCCGAGTTGCTCGGCTCCCTCGGGCGGCACCGCGGGCGTCCCTTCCATTTACGTTTTCAGCAAGGACTTCAAGAACCCGCTCGTAAACCAGGCTAACCTCGGCGTCGAGTACGGTATTGGCAAAGACTGGTCGGTATCGCTCGGCTATATCTATGTTGGCGGTAGCGATCTGCAGCGTACTCGCGACGTCAACCTGGCACCGCCGACCCCGGCCACGATCGGTCTTGCCGGAACAACCGACACACTCAGCTACCTGAAGTATTCGTCGGTTCGACCCGTAGCCGGATTCTCCCGCATCGCGCAGTTCGAGAGCACTGCCAGCTCGAACTACAACGGCATGACCCTGGAAGTGAAGAAACGGTTCGCGCAGAACTACCAGATGGCAATTTCGTACACCTGGAGCCATGTCCTCGACAACGCTCCGGATGCGACCTCGGTGGTCCCGTTCTCCAGCGGCGACGACGCCAAAATGGTGGCGGACCCGTTGAGTCCCTTCCTTGACTACGCCAGCGGCGTGAACGACATGCGGCACCGCTTCGTAGTCAGCGGCGTATGGGATCTCAATGCCTACACCGGCAACATGAACCGGATCGCCAAGGGCGTTCTGGGCGGATGGGAGTTGAGCAGCATCTTCACCGCGCAGAGCGGACAGCCGTATTCCGCACTGCTCGGAAGCGACCTCAACAACGATAGCAACCGCCAGACGGATCGTACGCCGGGCGTGGGCCGCGACACCTTCAACCTGCCCGCCACCTACTCGCTCGATCCTCGCATCACGCGGACGGTGAAGATCACCGAAGGGACCAAGCTTCAGTTCTTCGGCGAAGCCTTCAACCTCTTCAACCACTTCAACGTGACAAGCGTTCGGAACCAGCAGTACGCTGTGACAACCGTTCCGGCACCCACTCCCAGCAATCCCAACCCGGTGAATCCCTGCGGTTCAAACTATGCCGTCGGGCAACAGTGCCTGGTCCAGCAGAACCAGGCGAACGCACCGTTCACCTACTTCGGCTTGCCGAACGGAACGTCTGGGCAGCGCATCGTCCAACTGGGAGCGAAGTTCACCTTCTAACTTCCTTCGAAGTCCTTTGATTGTGCCCCACCCTGGCATTCCAGGGTGGGGCTTTTCTTATGGGAACCTGGCACCTTTCCGAAACGCGATGAACCCCGCACCGAGCACAGCCTGAATCCTTTTTGCTGTCCAATCATCTGTTATAACGAATAATTTATCGGCAGGCGCAAAAGGAGGCCCCATGATCCAGGTCCGGCGTTCCAGTGAACGTGGCCATTTCGACCACGGCTGGCTCAACACTTTTCATACATTTTCATTCGGCGATTACTACGATCCGGCCAACATGGGCTTCCGAGCCTTGCGCGTGATAAACGAAGACTGGGTGAAGCCCGGCATGGGCTTCGGCATGCACGGCCATCGCGACATGGAGATCATCACCTACGTTCTCGAGGGCGAACTGGCGCACCGCGACAGCATGGGCAATGGGTCGAGTATTCAGCCCGGAGAGGTTCAGCGTATGAGCGCTGGAACCGGCGTCCGCCACAGCGAGTTCAACCACTCGAAGAAGGACTGGGTGCACCTGTTACAGATATGGCTGCTGCCCGAGCAGGAAGGGCTCAAGCCGAGCTACGAGCAGAAGACTTTTCCGGATACGGAGAAGCGCGGCAAGTTCCGCCTCATCGCTTCGCCCGACGCACGCGAGGGTTCCGTGAAGATCCACCAGGACGCCAATGTGTATGCGTCCGTGCTCGAGCCCGGTGACACTCCTCGGCACATCTTCGCGCCCGGCCGCTACGGCTGGCTGCAGGTAGCGCGCGGAAGCGTCGTCCTGAATGGCGAAACCCTGAAACCGGGCGACGGCGCCGCCATCGCTGAGGAAGGTGCCTTCCAGCTAACAAATGCGAACGGCGAGAAGTCGGAAGTAATCCTGTTTGATCTGGCCTGAATCCCTCGTAAGGATCGTGCCCCATCCTGGCCTTAGTTGCCAGGGTGGGGCTTTTTTTCAGGGCTTTAGTGCGACGCAAGCGCCTTCTGGATGGCGGCCTCCGCCAGCGGAGCCATGATCGCGAATCCCGCAGCGTTCGGATGCAATCCATCTTCGGCGAGATCGCGCCGCAGCAAGCCATCTTTGTCGACCATCGCGGAAAAGTAGTCGAGGTAAACGAGGTGGTTGTCCGCGCAATACTGCTTCAGCCAACGATTCAGCTCGAGGATCTCAGCCGGTGGCCGTGTCGCGAAGAAGTCCTGCGAGCGCGGCGTGTAATTGTTAACCGGCGTGACCGACGACCACACCACGGCGATGTCATGGGCTCGCGCCAATTCCGTCATCGAGGCCATGTTGCCCTCGATATCTTCCAGCGAGATCGGGCCTGTGTTGCCGGCAATGTCGTTGGTGCCAGCCAGTATGACGACGACTTTCGGATGCAGTTTGATCACGTCCTGGCGGAAGCGCACGAGCATCTGCGAGGTCGTCTGCCCGCTGATGCCTCGATTGATGTATGGCTTGCCGGGAAACGAGTCGGCGATCTTCCAGATGTCCGTGATCGAGTCACCGTAAAACACGACTCGGTTTTCTCCAGGCTTCTCTGCCGGCAGCGCCTGATTCGCCTCACGGTACCGATTCAACTCGCCGAAATCGTTCAGATAAACATTCGCGCGGGACTCCTTCCACCATTCCAGGCGCACTCCGGCGCGGTCCGCCGAAGGTTGGGATTGCTGCGCAAACACGTTGAATGAAAACAACAGGAGTAGGAATGCAGGGATTCTCATCATGAATCTTCAGCGCTCCATTCGCGGGATCAATGAGACTACTGTGCTTTCGCTGGTGGCTCGATGCGGTCGTGAAACTTCGTGAAAACCTTTTCCGACGCCTTCACCAGGTTGTCCTCGCGCGCCTTCTGGCGCATCGCGCCCTTCGCCTCTTCCGTTGCCGACCACAGCGGCACCTTGCTGTGAGCGTCATAGACGACGAGCTTCACCGTTCCATCGCCGGAAGACAGCTCACGAGTACTGGAAACGGAATCTTGGGGTCTGCCGAATTCATCGCTCTTGGTCGAACTCGAGACCGTCACCCCACCCCCACCGTCCGAGGGTGCGACGATCTTCATGATGAGGTCCGCCTCTTCTGGCGACTTGACGAGTTGGTATCTCCCCCAGCCTTCCATCGATGACGAGATCACGTTGTAAGGGATGTCGCTGCCGCCGGAAGCCTCGAGAAAGATTGTCTTGGCGGAAGTGAGTCGCAGGAAGGGACTCATGGGCGGAACAGGTTTGGGAGCTTCTTGCGCGGGCTTCGTGGTTTCCTGCGAGGGTTTTGCCGCTTCCTGCGCGAACGCGCAAAGGGCACAGCCGAGAATTGCCAAAGATACTGGAACCCTGGATATACGCACGGCTTACACCTCCATGCAGGTGCAAGCTTACCAGATACATAGGAGCGAACCCACTTTTGTGCCGCCGCACATCACATAGATAGCTATGTTCCATGGACTTTTCACATTCATTTCATCCAAAGCTGCTATCCATTAGGCATGAAGGAAAATATTTTGCAGGAAAACTCCATGAGTTCCTTACGTTTCGGCTCTTCCTCGTCACGGTTGTGTCGTTGAACGGTGCCAGGATTTTGACAACGAAGGTCTTGATTTCCCGGGATTCCTGTTTATAATCCTCGCTTTCCCGAATAGTTGAGGGCGCTAAGATGGTCGATCATGCGACGCTTCCGCGGCCAGAGTTTCAGTATCGAAACAATGGTGATGGTACGTGGGATTCAATCTGCCTGCGCTGCTTCCTGACCGTCGGAACGGCGCGGAGCATCGCAGAACTGGTCGACATGGAAAAGGCCCACAACTGCTACACGAAAAAATCGCCAAAGGCCGACCGATCAGAAAAGCCGTGACGGCTGGCTGGTTGCTCGCCGCTGTTGGCAGGTTTAACTTCCAAAACGAAAAGCGATGTCCGGTTTTCCGGACATCGCTTTTAATTGGTTCCAGTTTCCTTTACGCCGGTGATGGCCGCTCGCCCGGAGCCAGTCCAGGCTGGCGTCCCGGTTCCGGCTTGAGCACGTGCTGCACGTTCCCGTGGTCGTCGGGCGACGATGGCGACACGCGTTCCGGAAGCGGCTTGCCCTGGATCAGCAACTGGATCTCAGCGGCGTCCAGAACTTCGCGTTCGAGCAACGCCAGGGCGATCCGCTCCAGCGCATCCCTGTGCGTCTCGAGGATGCTCTTCGACCGCGCGTAGGCTTCATTCACAAACCGCAGGACTTCCTCGTCGATCTTGATCGCGGTCTCCTCGCTGAAGTCGCGATGTTGAGCGATCTCGCGGCCAAGGAATATCTGCTCTTCCTTCTTTCCGAAGGTCAGCGGACCCAACTGGCTCATACCCCACTCGCAAACCATCTTGCGGGCCAAATCGCTGGCGCGCTCGATGTCGTTGCCAGCGCCGGTCGACATCTGATTGAGGAACATCTCCTCGGCTAGTCGACCGCCCATCAGCACCGAAATCTGCGTTTCGAGGTAGTCGAGCGTGTAGTTGTGCTTATCGGTCTCCGGCAGTTGCATGGTGACGCCCAGCGCCATGCCGCGAGGAATAATTGTGACCTTGTGCAGCGGATCCGCGTTCGGGCTCATCGCCGCGACTAGAGCGTGACCGGCTTCGTGGAATGCCGTGACCCTCTTCTCTTCGTCGGTCAGGATCATCGAGCGGCGCTCGGCACCCATCAGAACCTTGTCCTTCGCCAACTCGAAGTCGTACATCAGAACCGTCTTGCGGTTGTGACGGGCGGCGTTCAGGGCAGCCTCGTTGACCATGTTGGCCAAATCAGCGCCGCTGAAACCCGGTGTCCCACGAGCGAGAATTGAGAGGTTGACGTCGTCCGCGAGAGGAATCTTGCGGGTGTGGACCCGGAGAATTTCTTCGCGGCCGCCAATATCCGGCAGCGAAACCACCACGCGGCGGTCGAATCGGCCGGGACGGAGCAGCGCCGGATCGAGAACGTCCGGACGGTTCGTTGCGGCGATCAGGATGACACCTTCGTTGGACTCGAAGCCGTCCATCTCGACCAGCAACTGGTTCAAGGTCTGCTCGCGCTCGTCGTGTCCCCCGCCGAGGCCAGCGCCACGATGACGTCCGACGGCGTCGATTTCATCGATGAAGATGATGCAGGGGGCATTTTTCTTTCCCTGCTCGAACAGATCGCGGACGCGGCTCGCGCCGACGCCGACAAACATCTCGACGAAGTCCGAACCCGAAATACTGAAGAAAGGAACGTTGGCCTCGCCGGCAACAGCTCGCGCCAGCAAGGTCTTGCCGGTTCCCGGAGGCCCGACCAGCAGCACGCCTTTGGGGATGCGTCCGCCGAGCTTCTGGAATTTCTGCGCCTCGCGCAGAAACTCAATAATCTCTTTCAGCTCTTCCTTCGCCTCGTCCACGCCGGCCACATCCTTGAAAGTGACCTTCTTCTGCTGCATGGAGAGCAAGCGCGCTCGGCTCTTTCCAAACGAAAGTGCCTTGTTGCCGCCAGTCTGCATCTGGCGGAGCATGAAGAACCACACTGCGGCTATCAGGATGAGCGGTGCGAATTGAAGCAGCCAGGTAGGCCATCCGGCCCCGCTGGTGTCGCGCACGTTAACGTTCACGCCCTTGTCGAGAAGGGCTTTATTCATGTCCGGATAGGTTACCGGAACGGTCGTGTGGAACTGGGTCTTGCCGTCCTTGTAGTGACCGTGGACCTGCTGCCCATCGATGGTCACATCCGCAATGGCGCCCTGATTCACTTTGTTCATGAAGTCGGAGAAATTGATCTCCTGATCCTTCATACCATTGGCGCTCATGTGGACTACCTGCCACAGCAGTACACCGAACAGCAGAATGACCAGCCAGAACACGACCTGTTTAGCGGTTGAATTCACGAAAAACTCCTGTATCTAGAGGGGAAAGCGTGAAGCCCAAAAACACGAGCCCCTGCGTCATTAGATGCCATTGGGCTACTAACGACCTAGGTTTTTCCCAACCCCAGCGTAACGATTGTAACCGTTTTACGAGCAATTATCTTGCCGATTTGGTTGTAGAACGGCAGGCACGTACCCCGGCAAACGCCCTAATTCCTGAGGTTTGCGTCTGCTCGCGACCTCTGTCAAGAAGCGACAGCGGGCCGAGTAGAGATGCTATCGACATCACTCCGAATCAGTGTTTTGGCGGATGTTTGCGTGCTGCCCGGGCAGGCTAGACGATTACGCGTTTTGCTGGCCAATGGCAATATAGGGCATATTGCGACCCAAATCCGGCCCACCCAATCCATATCCGTAGACGTAGTCTTCGTTCACCAGGAAACCGAAGTAATCAGGTTGGATGCCGACCCGGCGCTGCGACTGCCGATCGAGTAGCACCGCCACCTTCACCGAAACGGCGCCTCGCCCGATCAGGTTCCGCACGAGGAATTCCGAAGTCACCCCGGATTCCATCAGTCCATCCACCAGCAAAACATCCTGGCCGCCTACCTCCAACTCAGGGCGGTAGAAGATTTCGGTAGTGGCAACATTGCCCTGCGAGACTTCGCGGGTGAACGGGCGCACGAAGTGGCAGACCATCGGCACGTCGAGCGCGCGTACAAGGTCGGCCGCAAAGACAAACCCGTTCTCGAGCACTGTGACAATGTGCAGCGTCTTGCCTTTGTAGTCGTCGGTGATCTGCCGCCCCATGGCAGCGATCCGCTTGGATATCTGCTCCGGAGTGATCACAACCTTCGGGTTGGTGGGTAGGGCCATCGATTCGTTCTTCGTTCCTAGCTCTTGGTTGTTCGATTCACCATTCAAGCCTTCTCTTGGCCTGAGTGAGTTCGTTCTTCAACTTCAATTCGCACTGCGGCTGCGTCACATGTAGCAGCGAACTCTGTGACAACCCCAAGCTCCTTGGCCCAAACCACCCGGTCAGCGCTCGTAAGAACCGGCCATAAGGAGCGTTGTTCCGCCGGAATCTTCTTTTCCTGGAAGAGGCGCTTCAGCTTCTCTTCCGAGCCGCGATGCAGGGGGCGCATTCTGTCGCCCGCCCGCCAATTCCGCAACACCAGCGGAGCCGTGAGCCGCGAAGCATCCAGCAGAGATGCCGGATTATAACTCTCTGCGCTATCGATCTTATCCACGATACTTAGGCGAACCACAGTCCTAACCTGCGCGATCTCAACCTCGCCGGGGATGCTGATTGGGTATTCGTAGCCAGGTGAGTCATTCCCGTTCCGAGGAGCCCGATTCTTGGCGCGGTTTTCAGCGCGAAACGTGGGGCTGTTTTCTCCCTTCTGGCTGAGCTGAATTGCCTTCGGCCCAATCCGCCGGGCCCGCCACCCTCGCGGGAGTTCCACCCTCGCTCCCTTTGATTTCTCAAGCAGTCCAAGCACCTGCTCCGCGTGGTGAAAATCCAGTCGCAGGCCGCTTCGTTCGGCGGCCAGGCGGAGCAGTCGGCGGCGAACCGCAAGCGACTGAGTCGCTGAGCTGTCCAAGCGAACCGTCGCGCCTTCGTCGTCAGATGCGATTGCCGTCTCGGCCAGCGGCTCTATCAGCGCCTTCCAAAACGCGTCCTCATCACGTGCTACCTCGGCGGCCGCCGCCAGAACCTCCCGGACGCTTGGGTTGTAGTCGTGTTCGAGCAGCGGCAGCAACTCATGCCGGACGCGATTTCGGGTATACGCAACATCAGTATTAGTCGCGTCCTCTCGCCATGGCTGACCTAGAGATCTTAGGTAGTCCTCAACTTCGGCTCGAGTGACCCTCAGCATCGGGCGAATGATCGCACCCCGCTCGAGCTTTAGCATCGGGTGAATTCCAGCCAGGCCCCTCGTTCCCGCACCACGAAGAACACGCAGCAACACCGTCTCCGCCTGGTCGTCCCGGGTGTGCGCTGTGGCGATCTTATCGACGCTCTGCCCGGCAAGCAGCTTGTGAAACATCTCATAGCGCAATCGTCTTGCTGCGGCTTCCGTACTCAGATGATGCTTCTTTGCGAACGCAGGTACATCATCACAGCCTTGATGAAATTCCAGCCCGTGCTGCTTCGCCAATTCACCTACGAATTCGGAGTCCGCATCGCCTTCGCGGCCACGAATCTTGTGATTGAAATGAACAGCCGAGACAACGATCCCCAAGTCCTCGCGTAGCCCCAGCATGGCGCGCAAGAGCGCTACCGAGTCGGCACCACCGGAAACGGCAATGCCGATCCGTTCGCCAGCGCGAACCAAATGCCGCTCGCGAATGTAGCTTAGGAGCTTCTGAAGCACGGAGAAATACTACATCGTGGGGAAAGAGAAACGCAGAGGGCGCGGAGGACGCTGAGGGAAACCACGCCTGGAAAAGTCGCTGTTTCCCTTTGTGACCTCCGCAGCCTCTGCATTAGTCCTTTCGTCCCTATACTTTTACCTCCGCCGTCGGCAGGAACTTCGGCGCTCTCCGGAACTTCGTCTTCTGTTCGTATGCGTACGCCAGGCTGATCAGTTTCGCTTCGCTCCACGCCCGTCCGAAGAACGAAATCCCTACCGGCATTCCGAAGACGTAGCCCATCGGCAGCGTGATGTGCGGATAGCCGGCTACCGCTGCCAGTGATGACGCGCTCCCATAACCGCCGTCACCGTTTACCAGGTCCGTCGGCCAGGCGCAGGTCCCGGTCGGACAGATGATCGCGTCCAACTTCTGCTCGTTCATCGCGGCGTCGATGCCTTCGTCGCGCGATCCCTTTCGACAGGCCTCTAATGCCTTCACATATTCGGTTGAGGTCAGAGGTCCCTTGTCCTGCGCTTTCAGGAAGACTTCCTGCCCGAAGTACGGCATCTCCTCGGCTGCATGATCGTCGTTGAACTTGATCGCGTCCGCGAGCGTCTTCAGCGGCGATGTCGGGCCGAACCACTCAAAGTACTTCGGCAGGTCGGCTTTCAATTCATAGAGCAGAACCTGGAACTCCTTGTCGTCGAAGCTCCCCATGCTCTTGATCTCGAGGGGATCAATGATTTCCGCGCCGCTGCCTTTCAGGACCTTCAGAGCATCCTCGAAAAGCTTCAATTCATTGATACCGACGTCTGCATACTTCCTTAATACGCCCAACCGCGCGCCCTTCAACCCGTTGGGATTGAGCGCTCGGAGGTAATCCTGCGCCTTGCCGGCCGAAGCTTTCGCGGCGGCATCTTCGGGATCGACGGCGGCCAGCACGGTCAGCAGCGCAGCGGCGTCCGCTACCGTACGTGCCATCGGTCCGGGGGTGTCCTGTGTGTGAGAGATCGGAATGATCCCGGTGCGCCCGATTAGTCCCACCGTCGGCTTGATCCCCACCAGCCCGTTCGAGCACGAGGGCGACACGATTGACCCGTCCGTTTCCGTCCCGATCGCCACCGCGCATTCGTTCGCGCTGGCCGCCACACCGGAGCCGGAACTCGAACCCGAAGGATTGCGGTCGAGCGCGTACGGACAATGCGTCTGACCGCCTCGGCCACTCCAGCCGCTGGAAGAGTGTGAAGAGCGAATGTTTGCCCACTCGCTGAGATTGGTCTTGCCCAGGATGATCGCGCCGGCTTTGCGCAGTTGGGCAGCGACAAACGCATCCTTTGGCGACTTAGCATCTTTCAGCGCCAGCGAACCGGCCGAGGTCGACATCTTGTCGGCGGTTGCGATGTTGTCCTTGATGAGTACGGGGATGCCGTGCATTGGGCCGTGGCCGCCGCCAACCTTGCGTTCCTGGTCGGCTTTGGCCGCGATCTCCATCGCATCCGGGTTCATCTCTATGACGGCGTTAATGGACGGACCCTGCTTGTCGATCTCGGCGATGCGCTGCGAGTACATCTCGACGAGCTGCTGCGAAGTAAACCGCCCGGAGTCGAGCCCCGCCCGCAACTCGGCAACGGTGATCTCTTCGAGTTCGAACGGCTTTGACGAGGTTTGCGCCGAGGCGGAGAGTTCAAGCTTCGATGCAGCCGCGACGGCAGCCGCGCCGAGGACACCAGTTTTGAGGAAGTCGCGACGATTAGACATGAGAGCTCCTAGAGAACAGGGAAGGATACACCCATGGACCTAAACCTCGAAGGGAGCGAAAAGCGAACCGCAGATTTGCGCGGATTCACCCAGACAAACGTGAAGGACAGGCCGTTTTGACCCGTCCTTCTCGGTGTCTCTGTGCCTCTGTGGTGAGTCGGTCTTAAATCAGTCCCGTACTTTTGCTCTGATCCAACCTCTTCACCCGTTCGACGAAGTCGACGGTGCTGACGGTGCCTTCCGCCTTCTCCTGCCCGCGCACACGGACGTTGACCTGGCCGCTCTCGGCTTCCTTGTCGCCGACTACGAGGATGAACGGAATCTTCTGAAGCGCGAATTCGCGGATCTTGGCGTTCATCTTCTCGTTGCGCGCGTCCACCTCGACGCGAATGCCGGCGCCGCGCAGCTCCGCAGCGACCTTATTCGCGTACTCCGCATGACGCTCGGCGATGGGCACGATCGCCACCTGCACCGGCGAGAGCCAGAGCGGAAAGGCTCCGGCGTAATGCTCGATCAGCACGCCGAAGAAGCGTTCGACCGAACCGTAGAGCGCGCGGTGCACCATCACGGGTTGATGCCGCTGTCCGTCTTCACCGACGTATTCAAGTCCGAACCGCGCCGGGAGGTTGAAGTCGAACTGAACGGTCGAGAGCTGCCACAGGCGTCCGATCGCATCGACCAGTTTGACGTCGATTTTCGGTCCGTAGAATGCCGCTTCGCCGGGGATCGTCTTGTACTCGATATTCCGCCGCTTCAGCGCGATTTCGAGCGAATGCTCGGCGAGCTTCCACTGATCGTCCGAGCCCGCATAGTTTTTCTTGTCGTTTGGATCCCAGGTCGAGAGTTCCACCTGGAATTTGTCGAAGCCGAAGGTATCGAGCACCGCCTTCGCGAAGTCGATGCACGCCACGACCTCGTCGACGATCTGGTCGGTGGTGCAGAAGATATGCGCGTCGTCCTGGGTGAAGCCGCGCACGCGCAGGATGCCGTGCAATGCGCCCGAAGGCTCGTTGCGATGGCAGCCGCCGAATTCGCCGTAGCGGATGGGGAGGTCGCGGTAGCTGTGCAGGCCATGGTTGAAAATCTGCACGTGGCCGGGACAGTTCATCGGTTTCAGCGCATAGGTGCGCTTCTCCGATTCGGTGAAGAACATGTTGTCCTTGTAGTTGTCCCAGTGGCCCGACTTCTTCCACAGCGCGACGTCGAGCACCTGCGGTGCCTTCACCTCGCCGTAGCCGGTTTCGCGGTACACGCGGCGCATGTATTGCTCGACCACCTGCCAGATCGACCAGCCCTTGGGATGCCAGAAAATGAGGCCCGGCGCTTCTTCCTGCAGATGGAACAGATCGAGCTGCTTGGCCAGCTTGCGATGGTCGCGCTTCTCGGCTTCTTCGAGTTGGGTCAAATATGCCTTCAAATCCTTGTCGTTGAGCCACGCGGTGCCATAGACGCGCTGCAGCATCTCGTTGTTCGAGTCGCCGCGCCAGTAGGCGCCAGCCACCTTCATCAGCTTGAACGCGCGCAGCTTGTTCGTGTTCGGTACGTGCGGGCCGCGGCACAGGTCCACCCAGTCGCCCTGCCCGTACAGCGAGATTTCCTCGCCCGGCGGAATGATCTCGTCGATGATCTGCGCCTTGTAGACCTCGCCCTTGTCCTTGAAGAACTTGATCGCGTCGTCCTTGCGCATCACGCGGCGCTCGACCGGGAGCGACTCGCCGACGATCTTCTTCATCTCGGCCTCGATCTTGTCGAGATCTTCCGGCGTGAATGGCGTCTTGCGCGCGAAGTCGTAATAGAACCCGTTTTCGACCACCGGGCCGATCGTGACCTGCGTGTCCGGAAACAGCCGCTGCGTCGCCTGCGCGAGCAGGTGCGCGGTGGAGTGGCGCAGGATGTCGAGCGCTTCGGGACTTTTTTCCGTGATGATGGCGAGGCTTGCGTCGTGGTCGATGCGGTAACTCGTGTCGACGAGTTTGTCGCCGACCTTGCCGGCCAGCGCGGCCTTGGCGAGGCCCGCGCCGATGGAGGCGGCAACGTCGCCCACCGTCACAGGATTTTCGAATTGGCGTTGGCTGCCGTCGGGAAGAGTGATATTGATCATGGTGGGAATTCCAAGCAATAAAAAAGGCGCCGCGGCGCCTTGGTCTGCATCGTGGCGTAAAGGTTTAGATTTTGTTCGCCCTAGTCGACATGTCGCACGCTCGACGGCGGTTGCCCGCGCGCCACCTCGGTCTTTGCTTGCCGAGATTTTCCCACGCCATGCCGCCGCTTTCAATCGCACCATGACCTTCGGCCATGACACGCATCCGGCTGGCCGCTATGCTCGCGGATCATCGTGTCCGAAATCCGGGGGTTACGCATGCGTTTGTCCATTCACGGTTTGCTGTTCGCCGCTTGCCTGGCGTTATCGCCTTGTGGCGCCATGGCCGATGATCATTTCGCCCGCGACCCACAGCAGCCGGTCGATCAGGCCTACACGGCAAAAATCGCCAAGTACACGACGCAGGCGGATTTCAACTCGCCACTGACCGATTACCTGCCGGCATCGAACACGGTGCCAACGCCGGAAAAGGTGCTCGGCGATGTTGCCGGCGCGCCAAACATGCTGCCGTACGCGGAAGATGTCTACCGCTATTTCCGCCTGCTCGAGAAGTCCACGCCGCGCGTGAAGGTCTTCACCATCGGACACACCGAGGAAGGTCGGGAGATGATCGCCGTGGCGGTCGCGGACGAAGCGTTGATCAAGGATCTGGACGCAAACAAGGCACGTCTCGCGCAACTGGCCGATCCGCGCACGCTCGGCATGGACGATGCCAGGGCCGCGGCGATCGTGAAGCAGACGACGCCGGTCTACTACATCACCGCGACCATCCATTCCACCGAGACGGGTTCACCGACGTCGGTCATGGAACTCGCCTATCGCCTCGCCGTCGACGACGCGCCCTACATCCGGTACATCCGCTCGCACGTCGTCACGCTGATCACGCCCGTCGTCGAAGTGGACGGCCGCGATCGCATGGTGGACCTGTACAAATGGCATCGCGCGCACCCGAACGACAACTATCCGCCGCTCATGTATTGGGGCCATTACGTCGCCCACGACAACAACCGCGACGCGATGGGCGTGACGCTGGATCTGACGAAGAACGTGCTCGACACCTACGTCGGCTGGCACGCGCAGGTACTGCACGACCTGCACGAATCGGTGCCGTTCCTGTACGACAACACCGTGGGCGACGGTCCCTACAACGCGTGGATCGATCCGATCCTGACCGGCGAATGGCAACAACTCGGCTGGAACAACGTCGAACAGTTGACCAAGTTCGGCATGCCCGGCGTGTTCACGCACGGCGACTTCGACACCTGGAGCCCGGGCTATCTCATGTTCATCGCCGCCATGCACAACGGCATCAGCCGCCTGTACGAAACCTTCGGCAACGACGGCGCCGACACGGTCGAACGCATCCTCGATCCGGACGAATACGCACGCACCTGGTACAAACCCAATCCCCCGCTGCCGAAGGTGCTTTGGTCGCAGCGCGACAACAACAACTACACGCAGACCGGATTGCTCACCGCACTCGATTATTTCGCCCGCAACGGCCAGAAGTACCTGACCAATTTCTGGCTCAAGTCCAGGAACTCGATTGAAAAGCCGCAACTCGCCGGACCGGCTGCCTACGTGCTGCCGGCAGACGACGCGCATCCCGGCGCGCAGGCGGAATTGCTGCGCGTGCTGGCGAAACAGCACGTTGAACTCAGCAGCGCGGATGCCGCATTCACCGTGCAGGCGCCAACGCAGGGCGAGTCCAAGCCGGCCAAGGACAAGCAGCCGACCGAACCGCCGCAGGCCAAGACCGCTGCGCGCAACTTTCCGGCCGGAAGCTGGATCGTGCGCATGGACCAGCCCTATTCGCGCATCGCCGACACCCTGCTCGACCGCCAGTACTGGGCCCCGGACGATCCGCAGAAGCACCCCTACGACGACACCGGCTGGTCGTTCGGCGACCTGTTCGGCACGAGCGTCGTGCGCATCGCCGATCCGTCGATCCTGAAAGTGCCGATGCGCAGCGCCGATGCGCCGGCGCAACCTGCGTTCAGCGCGACCGGTCTCGGCGTGAACGGCAAGCTGCCGCGCATCGCCATCCTGCACACCTGGCTGGACACGCAGACCGAAGGCTGGTGGCGCATGGCGCTGGACAAGCTCGGCGTGAAGTACGATTACATCAGCACACAGACCGTCGCGCGCGCGAAGAACCTGCGCGGCAAGTACGACGCCATCCTGTTCGGCCCGATCGGCGGCGCGGAGGCGAAGGACATCGTCGACGGCCTGCCGATGTACGGCAATCCTCTGCCGTGGCAGAAATCCGCGCTGACGCCGAACCTCGGCCGCATCGACTCGACGCCGGACATCCGCCCCGGCCTCGGTCAGGAAGGCCTGGCCAACCTCAAGCGCTTCGTCGCCGATG
>JAVUPY010000037.1 GCA_032252755.1 Terriglobia bacterium | reverse complement strand
GCGCGATTGCGCAAAGCAATCTGACGAATGTGACCTGGACGGTATCGGATACGCAGAACGTAAGCATCAGCAACGTGCATGACGCGACCTACGGCGTAGCTACATGTATAAAGCGCGACATCGGGGCCAGTCACGGGGACGGGCAACGCATCGAGTGGCAGCACGACACCGCCGACCGTCAGCGGGACAGCAAGTTTGACTTGTGAATAAGAGGAAAACTGTGATTCGCCCACGTTGGCGTCCAAAAACGGGACATGAACGTGGGGCACAAATTAGTCGTGGATAGCTGGGCCACCAGCCAATGGTTCGGATGACTCCGGCCGTGGCAGTAAGCCAATTTTGATTTTGGTGAGTGCGGAAGGACTCGAACCTTCGACCCATGCCTTAAAAGGGCATTGCTCTACCAACTGAGCTACGCACCCACGGTACTCTTAAATTTACCACACTGCTTAGCGGATTAACGCAGAGGACGCGGAGGTCGCGGAAGAAACACAGCAAAGATGTTCGTTGCCGTTTTGCTGTTTTTCCCTTTGCTGTTTTGCAGTCTTACCGAGCGCTCGGCAGATACTTCACATACTCGCTATTCAGCTCCGCGACCGACGCAACGCCCAGCAACCGCATCGTCCGTTCGACATCGGCTCGCAGGATCTGCAGCGCGCGTGTGACGCCAGCGTGTCCCGCCGCGGCCAGGCCGTATGCGTACGCGCGACCGATCAGCACCGCTCTTGCGCCGAGGCAGAGAGCCTTGACGATGTCGCCGCCGCGACGCACGCCGCCATCCATCAGGACTTCGATTTGTCCGCGAACGGCCTCGACGACCTCGGGAAGAATGCGGATCGTGGCGTCGCAGCAATCCAGTTGTCGTCCGCCGTGGTTGGAGACCACGACCGCCGCCGCGCCCGCGTCGATGGCTCTTCGCGCGTCGTCGCCAATCATCACGCCCTTCACGACGATCGGTCCGGTCCACACTTCTCGAATCCACTTCAGGTCCTCCCACACAACCGTCGACTCGTCGAGCGCCGCCGCGACATCGGTCATCGGCATCGCTCCTTTGCCCGGAACGACGACATTCGCCAGCGGCGGAACTCCACCGTCGAGCAGGAAAGAGATCAGCCATCCCGGATGCGCAAGAATATTCGGCAGAAAGGGAAGCTTCGCCAACGGATTCTTCCCCAACAGCTCTTTCATTCCGTTCCGCGGATCGCGCTCTCGCAAACCGGAGACCGCCGTGTCGATGGTGATGACCAGCGCCGCGAAGCCTGCCTTCTTGGCCCGCTCCATGGCGCCCATTGCCGCCTCGCGACCGCCCATCAGGTAAAGCTGGTAGAAGGCGAATCCCTGCGTCGCCGCCTTCACGTCCTCAAGCTTGTGTCCGGAAATCGTGGACAGAATGTATCCCGTTCCGGCCTCGCCCGCGGCCTGCGCCGCCGCACACTCGCCCCGCGGATGCATCAAGCGGCTGTAACCGACGGGAGCGAGGATTGCCGGAAAGGCCAGCGCGTGACCAAGGACCGTGGTTCGCAGATCGACGTTATCGAGCCGCACCGCGCTCCTGGGCCGGAAGACGATGTCCTCGAAGGCGCGACAGTTCTCCCGCAGTGTGACCTCGCCCTCGGCCCCGCCGTCGAGGTAATCGAACACAGACTTCGGAACTCTCCGCTTCGCCATCGCCCGCAGGTCCGCGATGTTGACGACAGAACTCAGCTTTCCAGATGAAGTTGACTTGCTCGCTTGCGGTTGCTGTACGCGCTGCGTGGTTTCGGTCGCCATGGTTTATCGAAAGAGGTTAGAACCGATGCTGAGAACAGTCCAGCGGGAAAGACGCGCATCCAACACCTGAAAGCGCCATCAATGGAATAATAGGTTCGTAGCTTGGGCGCGAGAAGCAATCATGACGATCGATGAAATGACCGAGAACGAATGTATGGAGTTTGCAACCCGCATTACACTGGGCAGGCTCGCCTGTGCGCAGGACAACCAGCCCTACGTGATTCCCATCAACGTCGCCTACGACTCCGGCTATATCTATGCTATCTCCACCTTCGGGCAGAAGATCGAATGGATGCGCGAGAACGCCAAAGTGTGCGTAGCCATCGACGAAATCAGCAACGAAATCCAGTGGACGAGCGTCGTCTTCAACGGCGAATACGAGGAACTGGTCGAACCACGCTTCACACACGAACGTGCGCATGCGCGCAGCCTGCTGGAGAAGCGCAGCCGCTGGTGGCAAATCGCCTTTGCCGAGCGCCAGGCCAAAGGTGGTGACCAGCTCATCGATCCCGTCTTCTTTCGAATCAAGGTGCATTCCATGACTGGCCTTCGCGCTCGCGCCGACGGCTGAGCGCAGTTGTCCGCCGCGCACGCAAGTGCATCTCCGCACAGGAAACCCTTCCCCAGGGCCAGCTAGTACCGCCCGGGGGGGGCACGATACGCGCAGCCACATCCTTCGCCTCTTCCAGTTGCGTAGTGAATGGGAGCGGCATGGCTCGCACGATCGGGCCGCATAACACCGAATGCACCTGGAACGTCGCAGCCTATGCGAGTTGGGCGAGCCGACTGTCTTCTTTGGCAATCGCAAACGGAATCACGATCATGAATACCGTGCCACGTCCAACCGTGCTTCGGACTCGAATGGTTCCTTTATGTTTTGCAATAATTTCCTTCGTCACCCACAACCCCAGTCCCGTGCCACGATTTCCCTTGGTCGTATAGAACGGTTCGAAGATGCGGCTTTCCAGGTCCGCCGGGATTCCTTGTCCGTTGTCGGCGATCGTGATTTGTATGCCCTGCAGTCCTGTTCCGTTCGAACTCCCAACCTGCTTGGTTCGTGCAATGAGGCGTCCTCCGGCTTTAGGCATTGCGTCAACTGCGTTGCTGATCAGATTGGTGAAAACCTGCCGCAGTTCGCCCTCGAAGCAGGTGATACGCGTCTTCGCGCCGTATTCTCTCCCTACCTCGACTTCCATATTGCGGAGCCTTGGTGAGAGTAACTGCAGCACCGAATCGATCAGATTGCCCATATCCACCGAGGTGGGATTCGTCGACTGCCGGTAAAAACGCAGAGTCTGCGTGGCAATGTGCGTGACCCGCGATAGTTCCTGGTCCGCCTGCGTCAAAAGGTGCCGCACCTCGGGTGTGAGGGAATCCTGGGAGAGCGCAATGTAAAGCAGATTGGTCACGCTCTCCAGCGGGTTATTGATCTCGTGGGAAATCGAAGCCGCTAACCGCCCTGCCGCCGCCAGTTTTTCGGCCTGCAGCAGTGCCTCCTGCGCTTTCTTCTGTGCGTCGATCCCGATCACCGCCACCAATCCTGCCGCGATATTACCGTCCTTTTCGCGTACCGGTACTGCGCTCGATCTCACCCATGTTTCCGTGCCGTCGCTGCGAACGAGAATGTAGTCCTCTGCGGTAACGACCTCTCCACGAAGCGCGCGAATCAGGGGTCGTTCGTCAAAAGTCACGGGCTCACGATTCGGTCGCATCGCGCTCCAACTTAAAGCGGGTTTTCCGAACGAGCCTGCGGGTTCCTGCAGAATCTCGTCCATGGTTCTGTTGGAGAGAATTATCTTCTGCGACTTTGGATCGACCACCATGATCCCTATCGGAGCGCTCTCCAGCACCGCTCTCAAGCGCGCGCGCTCGGAATCGAGCGCCAGATCCCGGCTCTGGATACCGGACAGCATCTCATTGAACGCATCCACCAGGACGGACAGTTCGTCGCCCGTGCCCGTCTCCGGCACCCTGACGGAATAATCCTTTTCCCTGGACACGAATCGCGCGGAGTTTGCGAGTTCGACAATTGGTCGTGCAACCGCGCGGCGAAATGCCGATGACAAGAGGATTGCCGCCAGCAGCGACAGACCCAAGACGCCACCGACGATCATCAGGTAACTCCGTAGCCTCTGCCGTATAGGGGAAGCGTCCGCTTTGATGGTGAGGTAACCGACGACCTGATCGCCTGAAAGTAACTGCCGCGTCAGAACTAACGTTCGATCCGGGTACTCTTGCACCGTCGACGTCGGCGTTCCCATGGCCGTGATCGCCAGATCAGGTCTCCTGCTGTAGGACGCAAACAGGTGCCCATCCGCGGTGAAGAGACTGGCGGCGAGAATGTTGGGGACGCTATCCAGTGCGCTCAAGGTGTTTCGCGCTGTCTGGGGGTCGGCGAATACGAGTGACGAGACACTGTTTCTGCCTACTACATCGGCCTGTGCGGAGATGTTCTCCAGGAGAATTCGCCGGTAGCTCGACTGGTCGTAGACGATGAGAGCAATAGCGGTAATTGCAAGTGCCGTGGCGCTGACGAGTACGTTGAGCCAAGTGAGCTTTCGCGAAATGGAAGGTTGGAGGCGCACTAGACACCCCCCGGTCCACTTTCGCGTTGTACGTACTTGGCTACCTTTAACAGCTCGGAACTGACCACAAATCCAGCCTTCTGGGCGGCCGAGAGATTCACGATGAACCTCACGCGGTCGTCTTCATCGACGAACTGGATCATGCCCCCGCGACGGACGAAGTCAGGGATGTCGCTCACGGTCAAGGCCGGATATTTCGCCAGTTCCACTAGCGTCGACTGCAAATGGCTTTCCTGGGAAGAACTGATGAAAACTATCTGGCAGGTGGATGCCTCCTGAGCACCTCGGATGCGCCGAACATCCGCTGGTTTCCCGCCCAGCTTTTCGCCGGCCACAATGGAATCGAGTACCGGCCCGAAAGGGTCCTGCCCGAGGAGGCAGATCGAGAAGGTGTCTCCGGTAATTCTCGGCCAAGTGACGTACTTTCCGAAATTGAAGAGGAAGGCAGCCTTCAACTGGGCTTCCGTGGGCCTGATCTGCTGTCCATCCAGCGCGAGTTCGCCATTGGCCAAAAGGGCGATCGTAAGGAGAACGTGCACTACGAGTCGATTCACACGTCGTAGTATCTTGCGCGGCCCACGTACTCGGTTCGACTCCCGCATCAGTGCACCCAACTCAGCTCGATATAGGCGCTTCGCCGGATCCCGACCAGGGTGATGTCGTTGGCTGTCGCTCCCGGGTCTGTCCCGAACTCTAGATGATGCGGCTGAAGCAGATTACGTCCGACGAGTGCAATCCGAAATCCGTTGTCAAATTGCTTCGAAAACCGAGCGTCGGCCGTCGAATAGGCAGGCACTTTCTGGGCGGGAAGGGAACTGACGAAACGAAAGTCGAGATCGAGCAAGAAGGCCGAGGGCAGATCAAACGAAGACGTCGCGGTGACCTGGTGCTGTGGGCTGGAGCCCATAATCTGCGGCGCCGTGCCGATGTCTATCGAGTTCGGCGACCTCGCGATACTCATGTGCAGGTACGAATAGGACCCGCGAAGCCGGAAGAAGTTCGTCGGACGCCACTCGGGCGAAACTTCAAACCCTTTCGTATTCCCCATTAGGCCGTTGCCAAACTCCGCAGGCAGAAGGTAGTGCGTCGGCTGCGGCGTGGTCTCCAGGTAGGGTCCCCCCGTGATGTCCTCGCTGAATAAATCGCTGTAGTGGTTATAGAAACTTGCGACATCGACAAAGAGCTTTTTGCTTATAAGTTGCCGGTAGCCCAACTCGAACCCATTCATGTGTTCCGGGCGGAAGTCCTTGTTCGCATTGAAGCGCGCGAAGAAGGGCGTTCCGTCAGGGGCGAGCCCAAGAAAGCCCGAAAGGTAGAAGTCGTGCTCGGCGTCTGATGGTGTTCGCACCGCTTGCGTCGCCGCGGCCCAGAACGTCATTTTGTCATTTGGCGTCCATAGCAGCCGAGCGCTGGGTTCGGGCTCGAACTCAGTAAAATTCGTGTGCAACAGTTTCGTCCCGATAGTCAGCGACAGCCGCTGCGGCACAATCGCGAACTCATCCTGGATAAACCCCGTAATGAGGGCGTCGGTTCTCTTTGCCGGGCTGAAGGTCAGACCCGAGACCACCTGGAGATCATTGCCGCGGCTGAAGCGCGCGCCGAATCCGAACGTAAAGTCATTCCGCGTTATTCGCGCGTGTTGAACGTAATCGACGTCGAAAGTGTCTCTAACATCCCCAAAATTGGGTTCGTGCCGGTTCGTGCGGTCGTAATATGCCTGCACCTGGATGTCGTTGCCGTCAGAAATACCGTGCGTCCACCTCCCGAGGATGTTGCCTCCAGAGAGATGCGCGTTGGCATCGATTATCCGGGAGAATGGAGCTGTGTAACTCGTCGCGACCACGCTCTCGCCGTCTTCCTGCTTGTACAAATCTCCCTGTACCGTGAAGTGGTTCTTTTCTCCATTGTTCCAGTCCGTGCGGAAGCCACCCTGCCCACCACGCCAGTCGTCGAAGTTCCGGCCATCCGGGTGATACATCGGTCCCCGCGTAAACCACTTGCCGTAGACCCGGTAGTTGAAACCGCCCTTCGTTGCGCCGCCGTAGCGGAAATTCGCAAACCCTTGCTGGACGTTACCGCCGCCGACTTCTACGCGCGTCCCATGTGTCTCGCTGGCGCTCTTCGTAATGATGTTGATAACGCCGTTAACTGCGTTCGGGCCCCAGATGGTCCCCCCGGGACCGCGAATCACCTCGATTCGATCGATGTCCGATAGCAAGGTGTCCTGGACTTCCCAGTAAGTTCCAGCCAGCAGAGTGGTGTAAACCGTGCGCCCATCGATCAAAACCAGCACTGAGCGCGACAGCCTGCTTCCAAAGCCGCGAATGCCGATCGCCCATTTGTTACTGTCGATCTGTGCGACCTCAACCCCAGGCGCAAGACGCAACGCGTCCGGAATAGTGCTCACCCCGGCCCGACGTATGTCCTCGGCTGTAATGACGTAGACCGCGGCCGGCGCGCGAAACGCATTGGTCGGCCCCTTGCTCGTGGTTGTGATTTCGATGTTTGAGAGTTGCTCGAGCGAGAGTTGCTTCAATTCTTTTGCGGTCTGTTGATCGTTCTGCGTGGCATTGGCCGCACGACAGGGAATGATGCTCCCGAGCACGAGCACCAGAACCGTAAATTGACGACAGTTCACGAGCAGACGCATAAGAGCGTTTCTCTAATCATCGTTTGGTACCTTGAATTCGGGTCGAACAACCCTGACGAACAACTATTCTGGCAGCTCCCCACGACGGCCACCCTTGCGGGCGCGTCATCTGCCGAAAGTTTTATGAGATTAACCGACATCCCCCGTTGCTGTAAACCTGCGTTTTATAAGGGATTAGGGCAAATACGTAAAAGTTGGATGCAGCTTCTCTGAAGTGAGTTGTGTCTGCCGTTCGGCTCGCATTCATGAACGGCTCCGACGACCTAATCCATTCCTGCGAAAACCGAAGAATAGGACGTTGAGCCGTTGCTGTTGACTATTCGGTTCCGCTGTTCGGATATGCGGTTGTCCTTCAAAAGTTGGAATCGGCCCGCGATGGCAGTAGCATCTATACCTTCGCATTCATAATGGAGAACCGATGAGCACTCCGACCGGCCTGCAACTACAAACTCCTGTCGACACTTCCGCATGGAAGTCACTCCGCTCTCATTTCGAACAGGTCAAGAACGTTACTCTCCGCCAGTTGTTCGCCGAGGATCCCAAGCGCGGGGAGCATCTCACGGCCGAGGCCGCCGGACTCTTCCTCGATTACTCCAAGAACCGCGTCACGGACAAAACCTTGCGCCTGCTCGTCGCTTTGGCGAATGAGTGCGGTCTCCGCGAGGGCATAGACGCCATGTTCCGCGGCGACAAGATCAATTTCAGCGAGAATCGTTCGGTTCTTCACGTCGCCCTGCGCATGCCTCGCGGAGCATCCATCGTCGTCGACGGCAAGAACGTCGTAGAGGAAGTCAACGAAGTCCTTGATCGCATGGCGAAATTCGCCGAGAGCATCCGCAACGGCGAGTGGCGTGGTTTCAGCGGCAAGCGCATCCGCAACGTGATCAACATCGGTATCGGCGGCTCCGACCTTGGCCCCGTCATGGCCTACGAAGCTCTCCGCCATTACAGCAAGCGCGACCTCAACTTCCGCTTCATCTCGAACATCGACGGCACCGACTTCGCCGAAGCCACCCACGGACTCGATCCCGAAGAGACACTCTTCATCATCTCGTCGAAAACCTTCACCACGCTCGAGACGATGACCAACGCCCAGACCGCGAAACAATGGTCGTTAGCCAAACTCGGCGGCGAGAAGGCCGTCGCGAAGCATTTCGTCGCCGTCTCCACCAACGCCGCCGAAGTCTCAAAGTTCGGTATCGACACGGCGAACATGTTCGGATTCTGGGATTGGGTCGGCGGGCGGTACTCCATGATGTCGGCTATCGGCCTTTCGACGATGATTGCCATTGGCCCGGAAAACTTCCGCGCCATGCTGGCGGGCGCGCACGAAATCGATGAGCACTTCCGAACGACGCCTTTCGAGCGCAATCTCCCGGCGATCATGGGCCTGCTCGCGGTCTGGTACAGCGATTTCTTCGGCTCTGAGACAGTCGCGGTCCTCCCGTACGACCAGTACCTCAAGCGTTTCCCCGCTTACTTGCAGCAATTAACGATGGAGAGTAATGGCAAGCACGTCACCCGGGGCGGCGCCCGCGTCACGTACGAAACCGGAGCGATCTATTGGGGAGAGCCGGGCACCAACGGGCAGCACTCGTTCTACCAGCTCATTCACCAGGGCACGCGCCTTATTCCGTGCGACTTCATCGGCTTCGCACAATCGCTCAACCCGCTCGGGGAACACCATGACCTGTTGATGGCCAACATCTTCGCGCAGGCCGAAGCGCTCGCCTTCGGCAAAACGCCGGACCAGGTCAAAGCCGAAGGCACGCCCGACTGGCTCGTTCCGCACCGCACCTTCGAGGGCAACCGCCCGTCGAACGTCATCCTCACCGAACGCCTCACACCGACCACGCTCGGCAAACTTGTCGCCCTCTATGAGCACAGCGTCTTTACTCAAGGCATGGTGTGGTGCATCGATTCCTTCGATCAGTGGGGCGTCGAACTGGGCAAAGTGCTCGCGAAAAACATCTATCCCGAACTCGCCGCCGCCCAAGAACCGCCACTGAAGCACGACAGCTCAACCAATGCGCTAATCCGGCGTTATCGCAATATGAAAGGGAAGTAGCAAATTAGCGATCCATCAGATGTCCGTTCTCCGCGTTCCATGCGCGCGAAAAGCAGAGTTTCTCAGTTTTACCGTTAGCTCCACCTTCGTGTTCCCATAGTCAACATACTTCCTGATTAGGGTTCTTCTCTGATTGCCGTCCTCGCATCGGCAGTCGACAATCCAACCGAACGAAGAAGCCTTGTTCGCCGCAAGCGAGCCGCAGTACGGAGACCCAGAGTCACAAAAGCGAAAACCCGCGAATCGGCATTCGTGGGTTTCCGCCCAGAAAACTCTTTGCCTCAGTGTCTCTGTGGCGAATTCGGTTCTAAGCGTGGAACGACGTTAAAAATTGTAATTACCAAGACTTAGGGCCCGGGTTTGCGATATAAAAGGTACGTTCCTGAATTCTGGAAATTTGATGTTGGACGGCCTGCAGTAAACGGTCCGTTTCTGTACGGATCGAGTGCGTTTGGCTCAAGCACATCAAACGTGCGCTCGTCTTCAGCCGTAATGCTTCTGCAGCCGAACTCATTATCTTCATAGACCGTCTGCCGGTGCGACCCGTTCCGCCGATAACGGTGTATCCCTGCGTGGGAGGATTATGCTCTACCGTCGTACCGCTCTTCTGGGTGTCATTCTCGTTCTTCTTGCCTTCATCTCCGGCTGCGGCAAAAGCTCCGGCTCGGGTGGCGCGCCCAGCATTGCCTCCCTTTCCGTTTCCAAGGTCACCGTAGGCTCGCAGGCGACCACAATTACAGTTACGGGGGCGAACTTTACCAAGAGTTCTGTCGTCAACTTCAATGGGACGGCGCTCACGACAACCTACACGAGCCCGACCCAGGTGAGCGCAACAATCCCGGCATCGTCTCTTACTACCGCCGGTACCTTTGGAGTTACGGTCACGGATGGCGGCCGCACGTCTAATTCCGTCAACTTCACTGTTTCGTCTGCCGCTCCAACCATTTCTTCGCTGAACCCCGGCAATGTGACTGCGGGCAGCGCCGGCTTTGTGCTCACCGTTACCGGTTCCGGGTTCAACCCGACTTCGACGATCAACTGGAACGGCAACGCAATTTCCACCACGTACCTCGACAGCAGTCAGCTCAACGCTGATATCCCGGCTTCGCTCGTCGCGTCGTCGGCCTCTGTACCGATCACCGTCACGACGGGAAGCAGTGGAACCTCCACTGCGCAGAACTTCCTCATCAATGCTCCTGTGCCGGTCCTCACCGGCATCAATCCGACGACGGTTTATGCCGGCTCCGGAGACATCACGCTAACCGTTAACGGCAGTCACTTCCTTCCCAACTCAACCGTCCAACTCGGTGGTTCCAGCCGCACTACCGTCTTCATCAGTTCATCGCAACTGACCGCAAGCATTACCGCGGCCGATCTTGCTTCCGTCGGAACGCCCGCCGTCACCGTCGTTAATTCAGCTCCGCAGGGCGGGACTTCAAACCCAGTTCAGCTGAACATTGTCACGCGCCCCGCGAACCAGCCCCCGGTCGCTAATGCCGGTCTCGATGAGACCGTCGCCGTTGGCTCGACTGTGAATCTCAGCGGCTACGGCTCCAGCGATGGCAATGGATCTCCGCTGACTTTCCAGTGGACGATGGCATCGGCTCCCAGCGGCAGCACCGCGACTCTCTCGAATGCAAGCTCTCCAACGCCGAGCTTCGTCGCCGACGTAGCAGGGAACTATCTTGTCCAACTCGTTGTGAGGAATGGGACGGCCACCAGTGCTCCTGCGATTGTGACCATCAGCACCGTCAATTCCATGCCGGTCGCAAACGCCGGCTTCAACCAGACTGCCAAGATCGGCGTGACCATCCAACTCGACGGCACGCATTCAACCGACTTCGACGGCAATCACCTGACCTACAAATGGACGCTGGTCAGTCCCTCCGGCAGCTCGGCGGCTCTTTCCAGCACTACCAGCCCGCAACCGACATTCGTGGTGGACAAAGCTGGAACCTACCAGGCGGACCTGATTGTCAACGATGGCATTGTTGACAGCCACATCTCGCGCGTCTACATCGACACTTCAAATTCCGCGCCCATCGCCAACGCCGGACGTAACCAGGCCGTGCAAGTCGGCGCCACCGCGCATCTCGACGGCAGCGCTTCAAGTGACTTTGAAGGCGATCCGCTGACATATTCGTGGGCGATCACGAGCGCTCCCGCCGGCAGCAGCGCCGGACTTTCGAACGCGAATTCCATACGGCCGACTTTCGTTGCCGACAAGGCCGGAACTTATCTAGTCCAGTTGATCGTCAATGACGGCACGGTCAATAGCGTTGCTTCGACCATGACCGTCAGCACGGTGAACACTCCGCCTGTCGCGTCGGCAGGCCGTGATCGCACAGTTACAACGGGTTCCGACGTTCTGCTCGACGGCAGCGCTTCCACCGACGCCAACGGCAACGCGCTCTCCTATCGCTGGGCGCTCATCGCGCGTCCCTCCGGAAGCACTGCGACTCTTTCATCTGCAGCTTCGGTTCAGCCCTCGTTCACCGCGGACGTCGCCGGAACCTACGTCGCGCAGTTGATTGTCAACGACGGCACCGCGAACAGTGCGCCTTCGACGGTCACCATCAGCACCACGAACTCCGCCCCCGTCGCCAACGCTGGACCCGGCCAGACCGTCGCCGCTGGCGCGACTGTTCAACTCGATGGCTCCGGTTCCACCGACGTTGATGGCAACGCGCTGCAGTTCTATTGGGCGCTACTCAGCAAGCCTGCCGGCAGCGCGGCCGTCCTTTCCGATCCGACTGTACCCAACCCGGTTTTCGTCGCCGACAAAGCCGGTGACTACGTCGCCCAGTTGATGGTCAACGACGGACACTTCTACAGTTCGGCCTCAACCGTCACAATTTCGACCTCGCCTGTGGCCCCGATCGCCAATGCTGGAAAGCCGCAGCACGCGACCGTGGGCGGCGCCGTTCAACTTGACGGCAGCGGTTCCTTCGATCCCGGCGGCGGCACGCTCAGCTACGCCTGGGCCCTCGTCTCCAAACCCGCCGGCAGCACCGCCGCGCTCAGCAGTTCCACTGGGCAGAAGCCCAGCTTCACTGCCGATATTGCGGGCGATTACGTCGCCGAACTCTTTGTCTCCAACGGAATCGTCACCAGCGCGCCCGCCACCGTTCTCGTGAGCACGGTTTACGCGCCGCCATCGGCCAGCGCCGGAAGCAACCAGAGCGTGAATGTAGGCTCCGCGGCCAACCTCGACGCGAGTGGCTCCAGCAGCCCCGAAGGCTACTCGCTGACTTACAAGTGGTCTTTGATCGGGCTGCCATTGGGCAGCACCGCTGCGCTCAACGATCCCACCTCGCAAACGCCGTCTTTCACGCTCGACAAGCGGGGCACCTACATCGCACAGGTGATCGTCAACGATGGCCATAGCGACAGTGCTCCGCGAACTGTCATCATCACTTCGTCGAACCGTGCGCCGGTCGCAAATGCAGGGCCAGATCAATCGCCGAGCGTCGGCTCCACGGTCACGCTGGACGGCACCGGTTCCACTGATCCCGATGGGTACGGGCTGACATATCAGTGGCGCTTCACGTCGATCCCCAACGGTTCCACTGCAACGCTCGCCGGTGCAACCACCTCGAAGCCAACTTTTGCAGCTGACCTTCAGGGCACCTACACCGTTGAACTGGTTGTCAGCGATGGCCTCCTGACCTCGACGCCGGACACCGTCAACATCACGGTTGGCCCGAATACCAATATCAGCTTTTCGCCTTCGCCGCTCGACATGAACGGCAATTCCACGGCAACCCTCATCTTGACTCTCGGACAAACCGCTGGTTCCGGTGGAGTCACGGTCAACCTGACCAGCAGCAACACCAGTGTTGCTACGGTTCCCGCAAGCGTCACAGTGTCATCGGGTTCGTCCACCACGTCGGTGACAGTCACCTCGGTTTCGGCCGCCGGATCCACCACCATTACAGGGACCGCCAGCGGCTACACGACAGGGTCAGTCACCGTTAATGTAACGGTGAACAGCATGACTGTTCCCAACATCACCGTTGGCAAGGACCTGCAAGGCTCCGCCGCCGTAACCTTCGGCGTCGTCACTGGCGCATCCACCGACATCACGGTCACGACCACTGACACCTCGAAAATCCTGCTCTCGAACAGTGCCACAGCGAAGGGGAGCGACACCGTTAAGGTGACCGCCGCCGCCGGTTCCAAGACCAGCCCC
This sequence comes from Terriglobia bacterium, assembly GCA_032252755.1. NCBI lineage: Bacteria > Pseudomonadati > Acidobacteriota > Terriglobia > Terriglobia bacterium. The sequence continues at coordinate 36,726 of JAVUPY010000037.1, read as the reverse complement.
TCATTCTTCGTGCAGGCTCTAACCGATACCGGTACGGCGACGCTGACCATCAAGGCCTCGGGTTATCTCGACACGACCGCGACGGTCACGCTCGCGCCTTCCGGCTTTATCATCCGAAACGGCACGTCTGACACGCTCAATACCTCGGTCTTTGCCGCTGACTCCACGCTCACCGTATTGCCCGCATACTTGGATCCAACCACTAAGAACGTTCTCGGGACGGAAACCCTGCGCGGGGGCATGAGTTCGCAGACGATCAAGCTAACCAATTCCGATAAGACCGTCGGCACCATCAGTACGAGTTCCATCTCTCTCGGCGCCGGAACACCGTATGCCACGCTGACCTTCCACCCCCTCGCCACCGGGACCACCAACATCACCGTCACCGAACCGAGCGGCTTCACCACGCCCGCGAATTTCCAGGTGATGAAGGTCAATGTTGGCAACGCCACTGTCACCATGAACCCGCTCACGGTTGGCAAAGACCTCCAGGGCGTTGACACGATCTATCTCGGTGACCCAGCACCAAGTCCCGACGGCGTTGACGTAACCATCACCAGTTCCGATCCGTCCAAGGTCGTGGTCTCGTCCGATCCTGTAACGGCGGGCGCAGCCACTACCACGGTTCACGTCAATGGTGGGACGCGAGGGTTACCGCAGTTCTATGTTCAGGCTCTCGCTTCCAGCGGCACCGTTACCCTCACGGCCAGCGGGACTAACCTTACCGACGGCACGACAACGATCACACTCGCGCCGTCCGGGTTCGTCATCGTCAACTCAGGCATCAACAGCGGCTCCACTGGAGACAGCACTGTCACCCTTGCGACTGCGGTTCTCAACAGCTCCCTGGTTCCGACCGGGACGTCGCAGGGGGTTCGTCCCGGCGCTGCTCCTGTCAATCTCGGAATCACCAGTTCGAACACCGGCGTCGCGACTGTAACCAGTCCGATCAGCTTTGCTGCGAACGTCGCGAGCGCGACCTCGACTTTCCATCCAGTCTCGGGTGGAACCACCACCGTCGCCATCCAGACCCCGTCCGGCTTCAGTACGCCGACGCAATATCAATCCATCACGGCGAATGTCGGGCTGCCCGGCATGACCACCAAGACCGCGTTCACGATCGGCAAGGATCTGCAACAGCCGAACACGGTTACGCTGAACACGGCGCCGGCCAGTCCTGTCGCGGTCACCGTGACCAGCAACTCCACTGCGGTCGCCGTCCTCAGCACTGATCCGGCGTCCGCCGGCACCGGTTCGTTGACCTTCAACAACATCACAGGAAGCACGCCCAACTTCTATATCCAGGGCATCAGCATCGGCTCGACCACGCTCACGGTTAGCGCGCCTGGCTATGCCGACACCACCATTCACGTCACTGTTAATCCATCCGGATTCATCATGGATACCGGGAGCTTCAACGCGAATGTGAACGACACGAAGACGGTCAATATCGCTCCCGCCGTGCTCGACTCAACGACGCTTAACTACATCGGCCTGCAACCGCTGCGTGGTGGCGTCAGCGCGTCCGTCGGCCTTACCAGCAGCAACACGGCTGTGGGCACCATCACCACGCCGGTTGCGTTCGCGAGCAACCAATCGGTGGGCAGCGCCACATTCCACGCTCTCGCCGATGGCGAAACGACGCTCGCGACCGTTGCCCCCGCAGGCTTCAGCACGCCCATGACCTACGGCAGCATCACCGCATCCGTCGGTCTACCCGGCCTGACTACGAACACTCAGGTCACCGTCGGCAAGGACCTCCAACAGTCCAACACCGTCACACTCAGCACGACACCGACAACCCCGGTTGATGTGACGATTGCCAGCAGTTCCACCTCAGTCGCTACCGTCAGCACCGATCCCACCGTCGCCGGCACCGGAACCGTGACCTTCAGCAGCATCAGCAGCACCACACCAAACTTCTACATCCAGGGCATCAGCCAGGGTACGACCACGCTGACCGTGACTGCCACCGGCTATGCCACAACGACCATCAACGTCACGGTGAATCCGTCCGGGTTCATCATTACCTCGGCTGATTTCAACGCCATCACCGGGTCCGATACTCCGGTTGGCGTCGCCTCCGCCTTGCTTGACGCCAATTCGAACTTCCTCGTCGTGCAACCGGTACGGGGCGGCATTAGCATCCAGGTCCCGATGTCAAGCGACAACACCTCGGCGGGAACCATCACGACGCCGGTCACTCTGTCTTCGAGCCAGTCTGCCGGCAGCGCGACCTTCCACGCTGTCGCTGTCGGTACGACACACGTGAACGTCGGAACTCCGACCGGCTACAACACGCCAACCAGCCGAACCTCAGTCACTGCAACCGTGCAGTAAGTTGGGGAAGGCGATGTAGACGTGAACGCAGGCTAATTAGGGCCCCATCCTGGCTTCCTTCGTCAGGGTGGGGCTTTTCTTCGCGGTGAACAGTCGCCTCGCGCAGTCCGCTGACTCCGCTCTGGACGGGTGTTCACGCCAGATTGCTTAAGTAAGCAACTTCCTCAAAACAAACTCGCATCTATTTTTGCCAGTCTGGTCTTCCCCCAAAACAGCGGGTGAGGAGTGCCCACTTCCTGCGGGAGCTTACGTTCCGGCAGCACGCGCCCGGTGAGGCTTTCAGGACGCGCCCTTATGCAGCGCCAAGAATAGGAATGAAAGCGGTCCCCGGTCTCGGCATAGCCACGCCAACTCGGGCCCGCAAAGATAGAGGAACAATGGCAGATAACGATCGGCTGAAGACAGGTGTAGCCGGCTTTGACGAGGTTATGAATGGCGGAGTGCCCGCTAATTACTTTTACCTGCTCGAGGGTGACCCCGGCGCGGGCAAGACGACGCTCGCTCTTCAGTTTCTTTTCGAAGGTATTCGCAATGGCGAGAATGTGCTCTATGTCACCCTCTCGGAAACCAAGATGGAACTCGAGGCAGTGGCGCGGTCTCACGGGTGGAACCTTGACCAGATTCCCATCTACGAACTATTTGCCGAGCGCGGCCAGCTCAGCCCCGACGATCATTACACGGTGTTCCATCCCTCTGATGTCGAGTTAGCCGACACCGCCAAGACTGTTCTCTCCGAAGTAGAGAAGATCAATCCCAGCCGCCTCGTGATCGACTCTCTCGCCGAACTTCGCATGCTGGCCCGCGAGCCCATCATCTATCGTCGCCAGATCCTCGCATTCAAGCATCACTTTGAAGGCCGCCGCTGTACCGTGCTCCTTCTGGACGACCGCACCGGTCGCTCCGCCGATATGCAATTGCACAGCATCGTCCACGGCGTCATCACCATGGAGAAGATCGCGCGTGAATATGGTGTGACCCGTCGTCGCCTGGAAGCCACGAAGATGCGCGGCATGCAGGTTCGCGAAGGCTTCCACGATTATGTGATCCGCAAAGGTGGACTTCGCGTCTTCCCCCGGCTCGAAGCTTCGCAGCACGGAAAGAAGTTCAAAATTGAGCCCGTCCCCAGTGGTGTCCGCGAACTCGATGATCTTCTCGGCGGCGGCATCGATCGCGGCACTAGTACGCTCCTGGTTGGTCCTGCCGGTTGCGGCAAATCGACGGTTGCTTTGCAATTCGCTGCTGCAACGTCGAATCGCGGCGAGCGCGTTTGCTTCTTCACTTTCGAAGAATCGCAGCAGACGTTCATGGAACGCGCGCAGGGTCTCAAGATCAACCTGTCGGCGCCCTTACGCGAGAATGTGCTCGAGGTCCAGCAACTTGATCCCGCCGTTCTGTCGCCCGGAGAATTCGTCGAAAACGTCCGCTCAGCGGTAGAAGAGCGTAATGCTCGAATGGTCATCATCGACAGCCTCAACGGTTTTCTCCAGGCCATGCCCGGCGAAGACTTTCTAACTATTCAACTTCACGAATTGCTCACGTTCCTCAACCAGCAAGGCGTGGTTACTCTCATGGTGCTTGCCCAAACCGGCATAGTCGGTGCGGCGATGCAGTCACCGGTTGATGTAAGCTATCTCGCCGACGCGATCCTTCTCCTGCGTTACTACGAAGCCTATGGTGAAGTCCGTCAGGCAATTTCCGTGGTGAAAAAGCGCAGTGGACGACACGAACGCACAATCCGCGAACTTCAGTTGGGATCGAACGGAATCCGAGTCGGCGAGCCCCTCAGGAACTTCCAGGGAGTCCTCGCCGGAACCCCGACTTTTCTTGGTGGAACAGCCCGAGACGCAGCAGCCGACTAGTCCGGTAGAGTCCCGGACCCTCGAAAGTCGTGTCCTGGTTCTCGCTCCTGCCGGGGTGGACGGTTTCCTGATTGGCCGCGAACTCAATCTCGCCGGAATCCGGGTCAAAGTGTGCAACTCGCTCATCGAGCTTTGCACGCGGATGAAGCATGGCGTCGGCACCGTGATTGTCGCCGAAGAGGCCTTGATGCCGGCCGGAATCTCCACGCTCGCAAAGACCCTCGCTGCACAGCCAGCGTGGTCCGATCTCCCTATCATCGTGCTCACCGGCGGCGGTGCCAGCGATAGCCGAAGCCTGCGAGCTGCGCGCAATCGCGGCGTTCTTGGCAACGTCTCGCTCCTCGAGCGTCCCATTCGCCCAGTCACTCTCGTCAGTGCCGCCGGGTCTGCCCTGCGCGCGCGCGCGCGCCAGTATGAAATCCGCGATCACCTCGCAACTCTAACGCAGGTAACACAGGCGCTCTCGAAGAGCGAGCAACGTTACCGATCGTTGGTACTTGCCTCTTCATCGCTGGTCTGGCTTGCCGACGCCGAAGGTGGCGCACGCAATCATCAGCATGATTGGGAAGCCTTCACCGGTCAGGCTCCAGGCGAGTACGTGGGCTCCGGTTGGCTCGATTCCGTTCATCCCGGCGATCGCGAAGACGTGCAGCGCATCTGGTCGGAGGCGATTCAGAGCCGTCGCGGCGTCGAGTGCCAGTTCCGGTTGCATCGCGCTGATGGCTCCTACTGCCTCGTTCAGTGGCGCGTGGTGCCAGTTCTCGGTGCTCAGGGAGACCTCCTGGAATGGGTCGCGACGTGCACCGACATCCAGGAGCAGGCCGCTCTTCAGCACGCTCTGCAAAACGCCGAGAAGTTCGCCATTGCCGGAAAACTCGCTGGCACCATCGCGCACGACATCAACAATCCGCTCGAGGGTGTCACCAACCTCGTCTATCTGATCGCAACCACCTCGAAAGAACCCGGCATCCGCGAGTATGGGCAAACCGCCCAGCGCGAACTCGCCCGCATCGGCGAAATCACACGCCAGACGCTGACCTTCTACCGCTACTCGAACCAGCGTGAGCTCGTCGACGTCGGCGCCATCGTCGACGCGGTCGTTAACCTTCTCTCGAAGCAGATCAGCGGGAGAAATATCTCTCTTACCGTGCAGTTAGGCGAACTCCGCCCCATTCGTTGCTATGCCAGCGAAGTCCGCCAGGTCGTCGCCAACATCGTCACCAACGCCATTGACGCGATGCCCAACGGCGGCCGCCTCATCGTCCGCGCCAATCTCCGCCGAGATTGGATGAATGGCGGCATTAAAGGCCTTCGCATCACCGTCGCCGACACCGGGCATGGCATGAGCCGTGAAATCCGCAAACAGATCTTCGAACCCTTCTTCAGTACGAAAAAAGAGAAGGGAAATGGTCTTGGGCTTTGGATCACCGCCGAATTTATCCGCAAAAACAAAGGCCGCTTCTCGCTCAAGAGCAGCACCACGCCCGGACACACCGGCACCGTCTTCTCCCTCTTCTTCCCTTGCGAATAGAAGCGGTTTGGCAAGGGCGGGCTTCTTCCGTGCCATGTCCGTTAGCTTTTTGGGTCATCCTGAGGAGACTGATCCTGTCGAAGGAGACGAAGAATCCTGTTCACACGCCATGAAGTTCTTTTGCTACATTGAAGCTTAGTCCTGTCCTGGCGTGCCTAACCAATCCAATCCCCGGCGAGGCGGAACCGACTGGCGTCAAATCGCCCGCGCTCTCCGCCACCGCAATTACCGCCTCTTTTTCGGCGGCCAGGGGATTTCCCTGATCGGCACCTGGATGACCCGAGTCGCAACGGGATGGCTCGTTTACCGCCTCACCGATTCGGCATTTCTTCTCGGGCTCGTCAGTTTCGCTAGTCAGATTCCGATCCTCATCCTCGGTCCGTTTGCGGGTGTCTGGGTCGACCGCCTCAACCGTCATCGCGTGCTCGTCATCACGCAAATCCTCTCAATGGTCGAGTCCTTCGCCCTCGCGGCTCTGGCGCTCCCAGGAATTATCACTGTTACCGAAATCATCCTGCTCAACCTCTTTCAGGGCTGCGTGAACGCCTTCGATATGCCGGCGCGCCAGGCATTCGTCATCGAAATGGTCGAAGACCGTGCCGATCTCCCCAACGCCATCGCCCTTAACTCATCACTGGTTAACGGTGCGCGACTCATCGGCCCATCCGTCGCCGGACTTCTCATCGCGGCCTTTGGGGAAGGGTATTGCTTCCTGCTCGACGGCATCAGTTACATCGCCGTCATAATCTCGCTTCTTGCCATGACGGTCGTCGCTTCGCCTCCGCGCGAGCACGAAAGCGTCGCCTCCGAACTCCGCGAAGGCTGGAACTACATCAGCGGCTTTCGTCCCATCTGGGCGATCCTCCTGCTGCTGGCGCTTATCAGCCTTGTGGGCATGCCCTACACGGCACTCATGCCCATCTTCGCCGGAAACATCCTCCACGGCGGCGCGCATACTTTCGGGTTTCTCATGGGAGCCGCCGGCGTTGGCGCGCTTATCGGCGCCATGAGCCTCGCCGCGCGCAAGAGCGTGCTCGGCCTCGGCCGGATCATCCCCATCACCGCCGCCGGATTCGGCGCATCTCTCATTGCCTTTTCGATGTCGCGCCAGATCTGGCTCTCGCTGCTGCTGCTGGTGATAACCGGCTTCAGCGTCATGCAGCAGATGGCCGCCAGCAACACCATCCTTCAAACTATTTCGGAAGACTCAAAGCGCGGGCGCGTCATGAGTTTCTACGCGATGGCATTCCAGGGCATTGCACCCTTCGGGAGTCTCGCCGCGGGAGCGATCGCCAGTCGCATCGGCGCGCCCCTCACGCTTACCATTGGCGGAGCCATCTGCGTCGCCGGAGCCGCGCTGTTCGCAACAGAGCTACCCGCAATCCGCCAACTCATTCGCCCCATTTATGTCGAGAAAGGAATTCTGCCCGAAATGGCCACCGGCATCCACACTGCCTCCGTGCTCCAGGAACCCCCGGAAGAATAGCTTCAGAAGCTGCGTCGTCCGGAACGGAGCGCGGCTTCATTGCGCGGAGTCGAAAGACCGTTAGCCTCTTCGGGCGGCACGGTCCTTCACATCCCCAGGATCGCGTGCGTGATCCCCTGCCACCAGGCAGGATTACCTCTCCACGCATAAATCGCGACACTCTGCAGAACAATCATTGCTGGCAGCGCATACAAATAGACCTTATTGACGCGCCCTTCAACCATCCAATCTCTCACCATCCCGAGCACGATCAGCGCGTCCAGTCCGACGTAAAAGATGCTGTGGTTGAACCAGAAATCGAATCGTCCAATCCCGGCGTCCATCAATTCGCATGTCCCGACGAACAGAAGCCGGCGATGGTATTCCGGCTTCTTCCTCCAGTAAATCGCCAGGGCCAGGCAAGTACCGAAGACGACCATGTCGCAAATCGGCACGGAGATGAACGAATCGACGCCGGCCTGATGCAGGACGCCCATGTCGAATCGCGTCATGACTACCATCACGGTCAGTCCCAATGGAACCATCAGGGCGCCAAGCGCGGCACCGAACCAGCCGAGAACGCGATGCACGCTCACCTTGCGCACCCGCACCAGCGCCGATTGCAAAATAAAGAACAGCATCCAAGTCGAGAACGCCGCACCATGCATCCACAACAGCAACGGCCTCGGCGGGTTCGCGTGGAACAGGCTCTGGTCCACGGTGCGACTGAAGCCCGCGACTACCAGAGTCGCCATCACCAGCGACATGACGAAGTAGAAATAACGGCCGAGAAACCTCTTGAACTGAGTTGTGACGCCTCTTTTCTCGAGTCCGGCAGCAAACCCCACGTTTCCAACGGCCACAGAAATCTCCTCGCCTCTCAAACGCAGCTCGCGAGCGCAAAAAGATCCGCGCCGCATCATGTACTAGCGATCTAAATTGTGACTAGAAGTCCCCAGGGAAATTTGTGCGCAACAGAGTAGTTGCTCCCCTTTGGCAATGCAACTAAAAAATGGCGAGTCAGTTGGTTGGTGCGAGCTAGCTTCCCCGATTTCGATGCCGACGCTGACCATAGAACCTGCCGAGAAATTTCATCTCCGGCTCCCCAAAGCCCATCGCGATCTTCTCAACCGACTTGAGCTTCGGATCGTTTTTTCCCGATTCTATGTTGAACAGCAGCGTCGACGTCATTCCCGCCAGCCCCGCCAGTTCGCGAATCGTCATCCCTTCTTTGATACGTCGGAAACGGATATACTCCCCAATGTTTTTCCAGGTTCCCTTTGGTTTCATCGTTATCGCCGCCCCATCCTTATCCTCGAACGACGCCCGCTCTTCACGCTCAACTTAGCGTGCCGCTTTCGTTACTGGTTGTACAGGTCTCCCTGCCTTACTCTTCGGCAATCCGTACCTGCGGATGAGTACCGTGATGTGGTCGATTCCGCACCCGAAATGATTGGCAATCTCCTGCAGCTTCCATCCCTTGTTGCGCAGCGACGCCAGTTCGCGTTTTGTAATCGGAGCAACCTTGATCGGACCGTGTCCGCGTTTCGCGCCCATGCCTTGCAGCCCGTAAAGAATCGTCGCCCGCGTCACATGCGAGCGATGGCAACCGAGTTTCTCCGCAATCGCAAACTCGGTCATCCCGGCTCGCTTCATGCGCTCCAGACTCGTCTTATCGATCTTCTTGACTGCCCCAAAGCCCTTTGTTTTAGCCATTAGTCCTTTCTCCAGCAAGCCAACTTCTCATTAGTACTTCGCTCAAGCTCGTTTTGCTTAAACGGGATTGTATACGCGCACTACCAGCCCAACTGCTCACCGCGATGAATTCTCGTCTAAGTCTATGTCAAGGACGCAGGCGCTCCCCCGAACGCCCGCGTCCAGGTCGCCTGCACTTAATGAAGTTAAGTGCTACAGCGACATACTAATACGACAGGGCTCTAACTCGCTCTACGTTTTTGCGGGACCAGCACAATGTTTCCTTCTTGGGCAACAGCGCACCAACTCTCAACGCACCGATCACACAGCCACACATGCATGGCGCTGCTTATTCCGCCAGTCCTCACGTGAAAAGTGAACAGCTTGCCGACACCCAGCCTGTGCCACCGCTGCGTACAGTTGGGCGCCGCACATTTTTGAAGGGAAAAGTCTGAGGCCACCATCCTTGCGTTCCTGCTCCAGCGTGTCTTTCTTGTTGCCCCAGTGAAGGTATAGGCAAACTAGCATCAAAGTGCCGCCCCCGCACTACCCCTTTCCGGGCATGAGGATGGCCCGAACAAGAGACCATTTCATATCACTGCCAGTTGTGATCTTTGCGACAGAGAATCATTTCTTGGCCGTGTACTAAATCTGTCATGTTGAAACTCGGACTGCTGTTGCTTATCTCGAATCTCGCACTTGGGCAGGCTTTGCCACAACATCCCCAACAATGCGCTGTTCCCGGGATCGAAAGCGTAATTCAGAAGGTCGCCCAGGATTGGAAAGACGGCTACAACTCTGGCAATCCCGACGCGGTGGCGGCGCTTTACGCCGAAGACGCAACCTACCTCACGCAGCACTTCGCCACCGGCATCGTTCATGGCCGCCCCGCTATCAAGGCGTACGTGAAACGAGGCACCGATGCCAAGTACAAGATCGAATCGCTGAAAGTGCTGGCTTCCAGTTGCTCCCAAGAATTCGCGTATGCCATCACTCGCTACGATTCCATGAACGCCGGACAAAGCGTCTTCGGAGTGAATCTCGTAATCATCCGGAAGATCAAAGGCAAGTGGCTGATCGTAGCGCACGAATCCGCCGTCCCCGACCCCAACATCGCCATGCGTACCCTCGAAATCCCTGACAAATAGGTTTTGAAAGGGTACGAGTTATTGAAGGGGCACGGGTTCAGCGTGCCTTTCAGACCCCATGAGGACAAGCTTTCGCCCTTGAGGTCCTCACCCTACCTCTCCGAGCCATAGCTGAGGGAGGCGAGACCGAGAACTGGGAACCGGCGACCAGCATTACAATGGTCCGCTGGTGCCTAACTTATGCCTCTCCCTCTAGACAAGTGGCTCGAGACGCTCATCGCCAATGCCGGCAGCGACATCCTTCTCGTCACCGACGCTCCCGTCTGCATGCTGGTTGACGGCGTGGTTCGCGGCATGGATACCGCGCCTCTCACCGGTGCCGAAATTGAGAATGCGGTCGTTCCAGCGCTCACTCCCCACGCTCTGGAACTCTATCGCAGCGATGGAATCGCCGATTCCTCCTACCGCGTTTCCGGACTCGGACGTTTCCGCATCAACCTTCACCACCAGAAGGGAGATGCGGCGGCCGCCATTCGCGCGCTTCCCACCCGTGTTCCACAGCTCTCCGAACTCAACCTTCCTCCGCAGGTTCACGCGCTCTCTCAACTTAAGCGCGGACTCGTCCTCATCGGCGGTGCTGCTGGTTCCGGGAAGACGACCACTGTTGCTGCGCTCATTCACGAGATCAATCGCTCGTCGGCTCGTCACATCGTCATCATCGAAGACCCGATCGAGTATGAGCATTCGCACGAGCACAGCATCATCGAGCAGGTCGAGATCGGAACGGATGCTCCCGATTTCCCAACCGCTCTCCGCGCCGCCTTGCGCCAGGCTCCCGACATCATTGTCGTCGGCGAAATGCGCGATCCGGAGACGATGCGAATCGCCCTTTCCGCCGCTGAAACGGGCCACCTGGTCTTCTCCACACTCCACACCACGGACATGGCTTCCACAATCGGTCGAATCGCCGACTCCTTCCCGCCGGAGCGTCAGAACACCATTCGCCAGGACCTCGCGATGGCAGCCAGCGCGGTGATGACGCAGATGCTTCTCCCCAGCAATAACGGGGGGAGAGTTCCCGCAGTCGAGTTGCTGATGGTCGGATACGGAACGCGCCATCACATCCGCCGCAATGCCTTGCAGCATTTACACCAGGAGATCACGCTGACCAAGAACCAGGGCTCGCAGACGCTGGAGGAATCGCTCTCGCGGCTCGTCATGGAACGGAAGATTGACCGGGAAGAAGCGATGATGCGCGCCGTTCACCAGGATGACCTGGTGAGCTTGTTGAAGAGCCTTCACAGCGTCGCTTGAACTATCTCTGCTGAGAACCGTTACGCGCTGGCTGCGAAGTACTTCCTCGGGTGTTGATAATCCGTCTGTCTGCGCCGTGCCAGTCTCGGAAGCACAATAAGCACCAGGCCATAGAACAGGAAAGAGAAGACGAGCGTCTCAGGACTCCCAAAACGCAGGTCCTCGAATACCAGCTTCAGGGTTCCGAACGCGACCGCGGCATACGCGACCCATCCAAGCTCGATCCGTCGCCAGTAGGGCCCCAGGTAGCCCAACGTCAGCGCCAGCGCACAGTTCACGATCGTCCGAATCACGGATAGTCTCGACGCAGAAGTTTCCCAGTGGCCATTCGCAAGCCAGACGATGGCCGTCACGGCGAGCGAGACCGCAGCCACTGCGCTCAGCGCTGCTGGAATAATCCACAAAGCCCGCCGTCTGATCCTGGTCTCCGCGACCGACGAACCAATCGAGTAGCAGAGCACCGCCGCTACCGTGACAACCATAACGGTCCAATCCGGCGACGCAGTCACCGTTCCAGACAACGCAGCCGCTATGAATGTCGGCAAGGAAGACAAGACCGCTGCTGCAGCCAGCAATACGGAAGGATGTAATCCCAGGCTAAGGGTTCCGAAGCGCCTGTACACAAAGGTCATCGCCACACTTGCAGCGCCCAGGAACACCACAGAGGCATTTGCTCCGAGCAGGAAAACGCTGCCCACAATCAGAAGCGCCGCACCCCAGGCGGAGAAGATACGGCGATTGCGCGCATATAATTCGCTGCTGAATCTCGCAAGCCCCAACCAGTAGCATCCTGCGGCGAGCGCCATCATAACAACTCCCAACATCGATTTGGTCAGGCCTGACGAGCGCGTTGCGCCTAACGCAGCGACAGCAACTGCCATCGAGCCCTGGATCACATCCACGGCCGTGACCCCGCGCCTTCGCAAGAATCCTCGCAGTCCAATACTCCCGACATAGATCGCCAGCAACGCAAACCAGAGCGCGCTTATAGTTGCCTTTCCAACCTGCGGATATTCTTCAGCCGGCGGTCCAAACATCATGATGGTTATGACCAGCCATACTGCCAGGTTTGCGGACAACGCAGGGATCATCCTGGAGGTCGGGACGCGCCCAGAGCACGTAACAACTTCCATCGCAAGTGCCATTCCCAGGGCCGATAACGTCAGCGGCAACACATCCCGGGTTGCGAAGAAGAGCGCAATCACGGTGCCGCTCGTCGCGACCGCGGCCAGCCACGGGATGGTTTCCAGTTCACGCTTCCAAGAGAGCGCCAGCGTCACGGCAAAGAAACCGACGAGAATGGCTCCGGCGTAAGCAGGCGAGACGAACTCGAACCTCACCGTCGTCTCCCAGAGCATGGGCGAGAGAATCAGGATGGAAGTGAGAGCATAAGTGGTGCTGGCGAACTTCTGGGCATGAACTCGAATTGCCTGAACCAACCAGAGCATTGCATATGCAACCGCAAGCGCCACAACCGGGGCTTTGGGAAGCGTTCCGGATTCCGCTAGTGCGCGAAACAGGTAAGCGCCCGCCAGTCCGATCACGGCCTTGCCCAACGTTGAAATCGCCGCAGGCAACTCAATGGAAGGGAATCCCTGCCAGGTCTCAGGCGGCCGTTCTCGTCGCACCGGGTTGACTGGTTGCGCGATGGCTGCGACGCGTTGCGTCCGGGGTTCGCCTTCCAGGATTGCAATTCGGTTTTCGAGGTGCTGTACGCGTTCGTTGAGTTGCTCCAGGGTCGTGCAAACTTCCTTGGCGTCGTTTGACATCACTTCCTCCGCAGTTCTCGCGCACGGATATATTTCTGCTGAGACGCTGAGTTCCTATTAATGCGGTCACGCGCTTTCGGGGCCCCGGTGGAGCAATATGAGTTCGGATAGCTAACACCAGAAAAAACCGTTGCCTCAGTGATAGCGGTCACGAGAGGCTGTGAGATCGCCGTTTTCTCGACGAAAGGCGGGACGTGATCTGCTGGAAACAACGTTGAAGTCGCCTTATGCAACCTCGCCGGGTACCACGGGTCATTAGCGAGAGGCATCCAATTTTTGTCCGAGCAGAGTTTGCTGTCCGGAGTTCAACTGCAAGGAGCGGAAAATGTGTGATTACTCCCTAATGGCTCTTGAAAATCGCCTGGCCGAGTGTGGAGAGGATCTTGTAGCTCACAAGTTCGAGTTCGGAACGACGGGCCTGGCACCGGCTATGGAAGTATGTGAATTGAATAAGCTTAAGGAACAACCAGTTCATGGCTTCTGGGCCAAGGTCGCCCGGTTGTTGAATCCCCCGGCGGATAGATGCACTGTGGTTTGCCGCCGGGAGCACGTTTGCTGTTACAGGACGTTCCGGAGAAGATGCAGCGCAAGCTGCGTCTCGACAGTCCAGATCAGGAAGTCGTCTTCACGGAACTCGATCGTCGTGATTATCGCGATGCGGTGCGCTTCTCAAATGGTCGTGAGCTGTCGCTGCAGAGACTGCGCGAAGGCCAGCGAGTGCGTGTTCTGGCGCTGTCCTCAGAACCAGTCGCGGTGGAAGAGAGCGAACTGGCAAGCGTTTGAGGCAGGGAACTGAACCCTAAAGGCGAAGAACGAAGAACCACCTTACAAAGGCTTGTGAATGGGCCAACCCTTCTCCCTGGCGACTGCCTCGAGGTCGGGGTTGGGGTTGATGACATAAGGCATCCGCGCCAGTTCCAGCATGTGCAGATCGTGGATGGAATTCCCGAAGATCGCATCGACCATCTTCGGAATGTGCTTCTGGATGGCGGTGACCTTGAGCTCATCCGTCGGCACCTGGATGAGCTTGTTGGTGGCCTTGCCGTGCCTGATCTCGACCTGGGCAGCCACGACCCGCTCGGTCGGGATACCGAAACGGCGAACTCCTTCTTCGACCACCCAACTGTTCGTTGAGGAGACCGCCCAGACTTCGCAGCCGCTTTCGGCGAGGCAGTGCGTCAACTCCTGCATCTCTCCGAAGACACGTTGAGCGATGGTTGAGGCGAAGAACTCGCGCGCAAGTGCGCGGATATCGGCATCGGGAATGCCGTCGTGGATAGTGACCATCTCGCCACAGATCGTCACTTCGTCGACCTTGCCCGCTTTGTAGTCCTCGTAGCGCGCCAATGCCCAGTTCTTTACCTTCTCTGGGAGCAGTCCGCGATCGATCTCGTAGTAGAAAAAGTCGGCGCCGGCATCGCCGGACCAGAGGGTGCCATCGCAATCAAAAACGGCCACACGTGGTTTCTTGTGAAGAACCTTCTGGACGAACCCGGTGGATGCTGTGGCGGGAGCCGAACGTTGCATGGCGCGCAAAAATCTCCGCAACTCAATATATAACAAGGCCGCGGCTGTAAAGCCCGGTCAAAAGGACATGGTCACCCAGAGGTTACCTGCACAACTGCGAGTAGTCCTCGGGCGTATTCACGTTGAGACTAACGTGGGGGTCGTCAACTGGAATGTAGCGTAAGTGCCCGGCCAGCGAGTGCATCACATCACGCGCAGTTGACGTAATAGGCGCACGCAGAAAAACTTCTATCAAATCGCGTCCCGCGAAGAAGGGATGTCCGTGTTTGCCCTGATACTCGGGAACAACGCCCCAGACGCCTTCTTCGGCGGCAAGAAACTCGTCGTGAAGCTTCGTAAGTGTTTCAGGACGAACGGGTGGACGATCCACCAGCGCGACAATGGCCGAGTCGCGGCCGCGATTCAGTACATCCTGCACGCCGAGTTTGAGCGAGCCAAATTGGCCCAGTTCAGGCGCGGAGTTACGAATCATGAAGCCGCCAACCGAGTAAACCACCGGCGCAAGTTGATCGAAATTTGCTCCGGCGATCACCACAACCAGGTCGCAGTGCGGCCGAAGCGCGGTAATGTGCGCACCAAGGAAAGTATCAATCAGCCCGGCGGAGGGCTGTGCCGACGGTGGCCAGGGCAGCAGCGCTTTGTCCTTGCCCATGCGGGACGAAGTGCCCGCCGAAAGAATCAAACCGCAGAAGCTGGGAGAACGAGTCATGGCTTCCGGACCTGTGGCCGGGTGATCACTGCTTGCTCTGCGACTGGTGCTTCACCAGTTCGCGCAAATGCGCGCGCACGAACTTCTCCTTGCAATTCACGAGAAAGCCGATCGGGCTCTGCAAGTGATGGTACAACTCGTACAGTTCCTTCGCACCGGCCTCCGTCGCCGCCTCGAACCGCTCTTTGCCGACCTCGTTCTGCAACTGCGCCAGG
Source organism: Terriglobia bacterium (assembly GCA_032252755.1). Lineage (NCBI taxonomy): Bacteria > Pseudomonadati > Acidobacteriota > Terriglobia > Terriglobia bacterium. Next base: position 21,214 of record JAVUPY010000037.1, on the reverse strand, counting down.
AACATCATCTGGAACTGCTTGGCCATTTCGAGCAGCAGCTTGATCTTGGCTTCCGACGACAAATTGCCGATGCGCTCGGCGCCGGCTTCATCTGTGGCGGCAATGCGCCGAACCAGGTGCGAGCAGAATGCTGCCGTCTCAAGCGGGTCGAGCCAGAGAAAGCCGAATTCATCCAGATTCTGGCCTTTCAGGACCGGGTCGAGTTCCTCGCGGAAGAGCCACTGACGCAGCGAAGCTACGGCGTGCGGAAATATCTGCGCGCCATGCTCGCCCGTCGATTTCAAATAGTCGAGCAACTCGCGCAGGGAAGTCATGTGCTCGCGAGCCTGTGCGGCCTCCTCGTTCGAGAGATGCTTGTCAATGAGGCGCTCAAGTAATTGCACGAACACCTTGTGTACGACCGCGAGGGTCTCCGGCTCAGGGTCGAGCAGGGCCTGGCCGAGCAGGGGTTCGTAGATGGGTGCGCAATCCGCCTTGAATCGCGAAGAGCCGTTGGACATAGACCTCCGGGCGGACGGGGGACCGCCAGTACTATGCTAACAATTGGAGCGCGTCCTGCAAACGAATTCAGCTAGTGAGATGCTGTCCGGTCCTGAACGGGGCGAGCTTTAGAGAGGGCTCCGGCATCTACTCCTCGGCGGGCGGCAATCATTTCTGCCACAATCGCCACAGCGATTTCTTCCGGCGTCACCGCCCCAATCTCCAGCCCAATCGGGGCATTGATCCGCTCGAATTTCGCTGCTGGAAGGCCTTCCTTCTCCAACTCTTTGTAGATGGACAGCACCTTCCGCTTCGAGCCGATCATGCCGATGTACTTGGCCGGCTGATCGACGGCCCAACGAAGTACCCGCATATCGTCGCGATGCCCGCGCGTGACAATCACGATATAGGCATGTTCGGGAATTTCAAGCCTGGAGAGAGCGGCGTCGAAATCCTCGGCAACGATCTGTCGCGCTTCTGGAAACCGTTCACGACTGGCATACGCTTCGCGATCGTCGATGATCGATACGCCGAAACCAGCGAGGGACGCCATCTTAGAGAGATTCAGCGCAACGTGTCCTGCGCCGAAGATGAACAGTTCCGCCGGAGGAAGAATAGGTTCGATAAAGACCTCCAGGGTACCACCGCACACGAGGCCGGTGTCATAGCTGGGATTGTTATTGAGATCGAAACTGAGCGAGCGGGGCTTCTCCTGCTCCATGACCTCGCGCGCGGCCTGCCAAACGTCAGCCTCGACGCATCCGCCGCCGATAGTACCCATGATCGAGCCGTCATCGCGAACCAGCATCTTTGCCGTTCGAAACGACGGAATCGATCCGCGAACGCTGGTGATGGTCGCCAGGGCGCCCTTGCGTCCAGCACGGCGCAACGCGACTATCTCTTCGTAGAGGTCCATGCGTTTATTATCCGCGAGGGGTGTGACAGTTCGCAAACCGATTCGCCACTGTGACGCAGAGGCACAGAGGAATTGATGCACAAACCCAAAATCAAAAGGACTGGGGGCGGTGACAAAACCCCTTTTCGTTTGAGTATTGTGCCTGACAATCTCTGCGCCTCTGCGTCTCTTGGGTGAGTCGGTCCTGCGTTTCTGATAGCATTTTCGGTTCGCGAGGAGCGCCATCATGAAAGCCATCCGATTCCACCAGCACGGTGGGCCGGAAGTGTTGAAATACGAAGATGTGCCCGACCCGGTATTGCGCAAAGACCAGGTACTGGTGCGTGTGAAGGCCGTCGCGCTCAATCACCTGGATCTCTTCGTGCGCCAGGGTGTGCCGGGCGTGCCTCTCCCGCAGATTCCCGGCAGCGACATCGCCGGAGATGTCGTCGAGGCAGGCGAGTACGTAACGGACATCAAGCCGGGCACTCGTGTCCTGCTCGCCCCCATGTATTTTTGCGGAGTTTGCGACAAATGCGTCAGCGGGAAGCAGAACTTCTGTCCGCAGTTCAGCGTTTTCGGCTATCGTGTGCCCGGTGGGGACAGTGAACTATTTGCAGCTCCCCGCGTAAACGTCCTGCCGATCCCAGATGAATTGACCTATGACGAGGCCGCAAGTGTCCCGCTCGTCTTCCTGACGGCATGGCACATGCTCGTCGGCCGTGCAAAGATTCAACCGGGGCAAACCGTCCTCGTGCTCGGCGCCAGTTCCGGCGTGGGTTCGGCAGCCATCCAAATTGCGAAGCTCTGGAACTGCCGCGTCATCGCAACTGCCGGCAGCGAGTCGAAGCTGGATCGCGCACGAGAACTTGGCGCGGATTTGGTGATTGATCACTACACGCAAAAAATCTCGGAGCGCGTCAAAGAGATCACCGCAAAGCAAGGCGTCGATGTGGTATTCGAGCACGTAGGACAAGCCACATGGCCCGAGAGCATACGCTCGCTCAAACCCGGCGGAACGCTCGTCACCTGCGGTGCGACCACCGGACCCGAGGGCATCATCGACTTGCGAGTGCTATTCTCGCGTCAGTTGAGCCTGCTCGGCTCCTTCATGGGGAACATGGGCGAGTTTCGCGAGGTGATGAAGCACGTATTTGCCGGACGGCTGCAGCCTGTTGTCGACAAGAGTTTTCCATTGCGCGATGCGGCAGGCGCGCATGAATACCTTGCCAAGAGCAACATGTTCGGCAAAGTCATACTGAATCCGTAATCTTAGAGGCAGAATGAAATTCCGATTGATCCCGCTTTTCCTGGCACTCGCGACAATCGCCGCTGTTGCCCAGCAACCGGCAAATGTCTTAACAGAAAAACCCATCCGCGCACGCGACCTTGGGATTCCTTTCCAGGGAACACCCGGAGCGTTGAACGCAATCACCGACGTGAAGGGCGTCGAGGTCGGCATGACCACGCTGATCTCTGGAAGCGGGCCGCTCGTAGTCGGCAAAGGCCCCGTGCGCACCGGAGTGACGGTCATCTTTCCGCGTGGCAAAACGGCGAAAGATTCCGTAATGGCGGCCACGACGGTGCTCAACGGCAATGGCGAAATGACCGGTACAAACTGGATCAAGGAGAGCGGTTTCATGCAGGGCGCCATGGCAATCACGAATACCCATAGCGTTGGCGTCGTTCGTGACTCGATCATCGCTTGGCAGGGAAAAACCGGCTATATCCCTCTCTCCGATCTCTACACCGCCGACCTTTGGGCTTCGCTGCCGGTGGTGGCCGAGACCGCCGACGTACCGCTGAACGACATGAACGGATTCCACGTCAAGCCGGACGACGTTTTTGCCGCGATGAATACAGCGAGTTCTGGACCGGTCCCCGAAGGCAACGTCGGCGGCGGGACCGGAATGATCTGCTTCGGTTGGAAGTGCGGTACCGGAACTGCGTCGCGCAAACTGCCGGACACGCAGGGAGGCTATACCGTCGGCGTGCTCGTGCAATCCAACTTCGGCAACCCTCACAATCTGACCATCGCGGGAGTTCCTGTGGGAAGGGAACTGGTGCCGCCGGCGATCGCCGAACCAAAGCCCGCGGGCAGCGGATCGATCATCGTGGTCATAGCCACCGATGCGCCACTGCTCCCGACGCAATTGAGACGTATCGCCAAAAGGGCCATCCTGGGGGTGGGACGCATTGGCGGTCTGGGGGAAGACTCGTCGGGTGACCTCATCCTGGCATTCTCCACGGCGAACCCGGGCGCCGTTTCCGCAAAAAAGATTGCTACCGTCCAGATGCTTCCGAACGACGAGATCAACCCTCTTTTCGCAGCCACAGTGGAAGCCACGGAAGAAGCGATCGTCAACTCGATGATTGCGGCTCAGACCATGACCGGAGCCAACAACATCACCGTGCAGGCAATCCCGCACGATCAGTTGCAGCAGCTATTGAAGAAGTACAACCGGCTGAATCCGCCCGGACAGCCTGAACCGGCACCGCAACAGTCACCGACTCCGGTACAAGGACCGAAGAAGCCATCGAGATAGCGAACGCTGCCGGCAGCGTTCGCAAGTTGAAGCTGAGATCGAGTGAATGCCGAGTGCGGAAATCTAGTCCTGGCAGGTCGGAATGTCAGCCTTTACCGGCACTGGCACCTGCTCGACTATTTCCAACCCGAAGCCTTCGAGGGCGGCTACTTTGCGTGGCCGATTCGTGAGCAGGCGCAGACGCTTGAGATTCAGGTCGGTAAGAATCTGCGCGCCGACACCGGTCTCGCGCTGAATCTTTCTCTGGCTCTCGGGAAGAGTTGGCAGGCGCGTTTCCTTGTGGAAGACGAGCGCCTTCTCGCCTTTGAAATCTTCAAATGTGAAGCCGCGTGAGCTCTGGTGCAGGTAAACGATAGCGCCGCGTCCGGCCTCCTGGATCATGCGCATGGACTGTTCGAGCAGGCTGCGACACTCGCACCAGGTCGCGCTGAAAACGTCACCAATCAGGCAATGCGCATGCATGCGGACCAGGGTCGGCTCCTCGCCGAACTTCTCAACATCGCCTTTTACCAGTGCAATATGCGATTCGCCGTCGAGCTGAGATTGGTATGCAATCAGGCGGAAGGTGCCGAAGCGCGTCGGCACAATCGCCTCGCCGACGCGGTGCACGTAGCGCTCGTTCTGCATGCGATAGCGAATGAGTTCGGCGACCGTCAACATTTTCAGGCCGTGCTCGGCGCAGAACTTGGTCAGTTGGGGCACACGGGACATCGTGCCGTCGTCGTTCATGATTTCGCAGATGACGCCGGAAGGATTCATCCCAGCCAGCCGCGCGAGATCAACGGAGGCTTCCGTCTGCCCGGCGCGAACCAGCACGCCGCCTTTGCGGGCGCGGAGAGGGAAGATGTGGCCGGGGCGCGCCAGATCGCTGGGGCGTGTGCGTTCATCGATCGCAACCAGGATAGTTCGCGCGCGATCATAAGCCGAGATCCCCGTTGTCACACCGTCGCGGGCATCAATCGACTCCGTAAACGCCGTACCAAAATTTGAGGTGTTCTCGGCTGACATGGGGCCAAGCCGAAGGTCATCGAGATGATCCTCGGTCATTGCAAGGCAGACGAGGCCGCGCCCATGTTTGGCCATGAAGTTGATGGCCTCTGGCGTGATCTTCTCGGCGGCCATGGTCAGGTCGCCTTCGTTCTCGCGATCCTCGTCGTCAACGACGATGATCATGCGCCCGGCGCGGATCTCGTCCAATGCCGTCGGCACATCACAAAATGGAGCAGCAGGAGTCATTACTTCAAAATTGTAGCAAAGCAGGGTAAACGGGACGTCTCGCGATTGTCACAAAAACGAAAAACACAGCTCCCACAGAGACACCCGAGGCACAGATATCTTGATCAAAAAGACAAAGAACGAAGCCTGCACGGCTTCGTCCTTTGCTTTTGACCGGAATTTTCTCGGTGCCTTGGTAAAGGTTCTAATCGTTCGAAACGCTCAGCGTCTCTTCTTTCGCCTCAGCATGCTGGAGGATTGGGAACGGATTTGGCGCCGGCTGTGGCAGCCGTACCGCCTGCGTCCGCTTCTCTTGGACGGCTTTGTTGCGGGCGGCTCGCAGCGTCATGAAGGCTTTTGCCTCTTTGTACAGGCGCCGGCGCTCTTCACCATTAAACAGAGCCTTCCTGACTATGCGGAAAATAGCCTTGGGGCGGAAGTAGTACTCGTCGTAGAAGCGGTGCACCATCTCCATGACGTAGTCGGCAGGGAGGCCGGGATATTGGACGTGCGCGACCTGGTGTCCGCCGGCGTCGACCATCTGCTGCTCGTTGATAATGAAGCCATTCTCGCGCGCGAAATCGTAGAACTCGGTTCCCGGGTAGGCGTGTGCGATGGAGACCTGGATGGTTTCGACGTCCAGTTCCTTGGCGAACTCGATGGTACGGCGAATGGTTTCCCTGGTTTCGCCAGGAAGACCGAGGATGAAGTCGCCGTGAACGATCAGGCCGAGTTTGTGGCAGTCGCGAGTGAAATCGCGTGCGCGCTCGACGGTGGCGCCCTTCTTGATGTTCTTCAGAATCTGCGGATCTCCAGACTCGTAGCCGACGATCAGGAGCCTGCATCCGGCTTCCTTCATCGCCTTCAGCGTCTCGTAGTCGGTAGTGACGCGCGAGGTGCAGGACCAGGTAAGACCAAGGGGCTTCAGCTTGGCGCAAAGTTCGATGGTGCGGGCTTTCTGGATATTGAACGTGTCGTCGTCGAAGAAGAACTCTTTCACGTAGGGGAAGAGCTCTTTGGCCTTCTTCATCTCCGCGGCAACGTCGTCGCTGGAGCGCTTGCGCCAGGGATGGCCGCTCAAGGTCTGCGGCCACAAGCAGAAGGTGCACTGTGCGGGGCATCCACGGGTGCTGTAGAGCGAGACAAAGGGGTGCAGCAGGAACGGAACGTTATACCGTCGGATGTCCAGATCCCGCGCATAAATCTCGGTCACGTGTGGCAGAGCGTCCAGGTTGCTGATCGAGGGCGCATCCGGATTGTGAACCACCCGCCCGTTTTTGCGGTAACTGACCCCCAAAATATCTTCCAGGGCCTTGCCGTTGGCATACTCGACCACCGCATAGTCGAATTCTTTGCGGACCACGAAATCGATAGCGGGGCAATCGTTTAAGGCCTGCTCGGGCAGGGTAGTGACGTGTGGGCCGACAAACGCAACCTTCAACTTGGGGTTGGCGGCCTTCATGGCCTCGACCAGCCTCATGTCTCCGGGGAAGCCGGGTGTCGAGGTGAATAGCACCAGGAATTCGTATTCTTTACCGATTTCAATCGTCTGCTGAGCGTCGATGTGGTGCGGCGGAGCGTCCAGCAGGCGTGAACCTTCCAGCATGCCGGCCGGATAGGCCAGCCATACCGGGTACCAGTAGGACTCAATCTCGCGAGTTGCGGGCCAACGCGAACTGGCTCCGCCATCAAAATTCTCAAACGAGGGTGGGTTCAAAAACAGTGTCTTCAAGGCCATAGTTCGTATCTTCGGTATGTTAACAGACCATAGCTCCCGGGTGTCGCGTAATTGCAACTGGAACGTAACAAATGAGATGCGGACGGCAGCCCGGAGGTCTCAAATGGTTTCAAGTGTGGCGGAATAAACACGTGGAACCGAAGTACCAACACCTAAGTTGAACCGCAAGGTGAGGGCAGAGCATCAAGGGCGCAACTCCTTCGAACCGCCGGGCGGATGGTAAAGGATAGGACTGATATCGATACTCTTTTGGTATTTTCGCTCTGCCGGCTGACTCCTGATTTCCGGCTTCGCCATTTTGCGTTCTCACATACGTATGCAAACTAAAACACTCCCCACAACCCAGGGTTTATATTAGAACCAACTTTCGCATGTTCAGCCGCGAGACAATCCGCGTCGCCATGGACGCGCTTCGGGCCAATAAGGTCAAAGCTGCTCTTACGATGCTCGGCGTCGTCATCGGGAGCGCTTGCATCGTGCTGGTGGTCACGATCGCCCTGATCGGTAAAACCTACGTCATGGCGCAGATCGAGGGCGTGGGTTCGAACCTGGTTTACGCTTCCTACTTCAGCAACTCCCCCGTACGGCCAGTCGCCGACGAAATCAGCCTCGGGGACCTTGCTGCAGCCAAGCAACTTCCGCATGTCGTGGAAGCCGCCGGCACTCACGACATGTCATCGAGCGTCGTCATCAACGGACAGGAACGGGCCGTGACTCTCATCGGCGTCACGGAAGGCTTCCAGAAAATCCGCAATTTGTTGATTCTCAAGGGGCGCTTCTTCGATTCTGTGGATATGCAAACGGCCAGCAAGGCCTGCATGATCACACAGGACCTGGCGAAGAAACTGCCGGACCAGAACATGGTCGGCAACCAAATCCACATCGGCGAGCTTACCTTTACGGTGATCGCAGTGTTCCGTGAGCGCGTCGCGACTTTCGGCCAGTCCGAAATCACCTCCGAATCAGTGCTGATTCCGTTTCCGCTGATCAAGTACTACTCGGGCAAGAACTACATTCGCACCCTCTACGTGCAGGCCGACAGCGCCGATAATGTCCCGGTCGTTACCAGGGAAGTGCAGCGCCTGCTGGAATCGCGCCATCGGCCAGGCGCTGTCTACCTCGTTCAAAACCTCACTTCAATTCTTGATGCGGCGCGCAAGATTTCAATGGCGCTCACTGCCGTCCTTCTCCTAGTCGGAACCATCGCCCTCATCATCAGCGGCGTGGGAATCATGAACATCATGCTGGTTACGGTTACGGAGCGCACGCGCGAGATTGGTTTGAGGAAAGCCGTAGGCGCGCGCCGTCAGGAGATTCTGTACCAATTCCTTGTCGAAGCAATGGTGATCAGTGGCGTAGGCGCTCTCATCGGCATCGCCGTCGCCCTCGGCATTGACATCATCGCTGGCGCGCTGATCCCCACCGATATGAACCTGCATATCCCCATTTCGGTCGGGTCGATCCTGGCCGCCTTCGTCGTTTCCCTCTCGACCGGAATGATTTTCGGCTGGCTACCCGCCAACCGCGCCTCGAAACTCCAGCCAACAGAATCCTTACGCTACGAGTGAACTAATCGAGGCATCGGGCCATTGTGGGAATCTCTACCTGTTTACTGTCTCCTGTTTGCTGCCTCAAGCCCCGTGGAACCATACATCTAGACCGCCAGGGGAAGATACGGCAAGCACTGACTTCCGGCCTGCAACCCAGCACCGCCCGACCATGAGTTTCGCTGTTGTTGCCTTCCGTTGGCACGATGGCCCGATTAGTTCATTTTTCCAGGGCCCACTCCTGGATCTTCCCGGTTGATCGCAGCATTTGCACGGTAGCCGTGAACAACTGCTGGCTTGCGTCAAGATACTGTGCATACCGGTCGTTAGCGTCCATGCGCGCGGCTTCCAGGTCACGCGAACTGGCCTGGCCCGTCTCGATCTTCGCCTGAACGGCGTCCACTCCTGCCTGCGCGATCTCCCATTGCAGCTTGGCGACATCTTTGGCCGCGGCCAATTGGCGCAAGCTGCGCTGCAATTTGAGGGCTTCGAGCTCGGCGTCATCTTTGGCACTCTCGGCCATTTTCTTCGCCCGGATCGCGTCAGCATCGGCTGCTTCTGCCGCCGCGCGCTGTCCGAAATTGAGGAAATTGAAGCGGATGTTCAATCCAAAGGTGTAGTTGTTGCGTGTGAATTTTTTGTAAACCTGATCGTAGTTGTTGAAAGTCGAGAGCAGGGCGTATTGGGTGCCGAAGTCAAACGCCGGAAGCATCCGGTTGTGCTCGGCCTTGGCCCTCAACTCTGCCGACTTCGCCTTTTCGAACGCCATGCGCACCGTGGGGTTTCGATCCGCGGCATCGCCCGGGACATTGGGATCTTGCGGGATGTCGGGAGGAATTGGAACCGATTCGGCGACAGTTTCAATCGATGCCGCCGGAAATCCGGTAAGTTGTGAAAGCTGATCGCGATACACATCTGCCTGCGCCTCAGCCTCGGCGATGCTCAATGCCACCTGTGCGCTGGCGAGTTGCGTCTTCTTCAGGTCGAGTTCGCTGTCAATACCTTGTTTCAACCTCTGTTGCGAGATGTATTCCGCCTGCTGGGCCGCGGCCTGAGCCTCATGCAGTATCTTCAATTTCGAAGTCACGTTGTCCAGGCCCGAGTATGCCACCGCCGTCTGCATGATCACTGCGTTCTTCTTGTCAACGAGGTCGAGGTCGGTGGCTTTCCAATCTACTTTCGCGGCTTCAATGGATTTCCTCAACGCAGGGTCGAAGACCGACTGTTGCGTGGTGACGTTGAATATCGACGGCGCGGTTCCGACAATCGCCAGAGGGATGCCGACTGAATAGCCGACGCCCGATCCGAAGGCCACGGAAGGGAGGTAGCTGTCCTTGGCAGAGAGATACTCCTGGTAGGTCTTCGTCTGGTCGGCCTGCGCGATAGCCATGGTGCCGCTGTGCTTCAACGCGGCTTCCACCGCGCGCCGGAAAGTGATGGGCTCCGCAAATGCAGCCGTCACCAAAAAAACAGAAACAAGGAAAGCACATACAGAAGGGCGCAATAGTAAACGCATCGATGAACCCTTTCTATGCTGAAAGGCCGAGTATAAACGTCTGGGTGGTAAAGCGAAAAACACCAAACGGGCGGGAAAGTCGTGTGGAACAGGCGGGCAGCATCACTGGCGCCAGACGCATCCTAGGATTTGCATGCCGGAACTCTCGGCTGCGCCGTCGACCTCATGTTCCCTCGTCGCCTACTCCCGATACTGTTGATTGCGCTCGCTAGCGTACCTGCCTTGGCACAGAGCGTGCGCGAAATCGGTATGCTCGATATTCCCGGCAAGCCCGGCTTCGACGGGATGGCCGTCGTACACGGCATCGTGCTGATGAGCCATGCCGGCGCCGGCACCGTGGATATTTTCGATCCGGCCAAGCGCCGCCTGATCGCTAAAGTGAAGGGCATGTCGGACCCGCGCGGGATCGCCGTCGATCCCGATGGCGAGCGAGTTTTCATCGCCAACCATAATGCCAACAACATCGTTGTCCTCGACGCGAAGGATTGGCACGTGACCGGCACGATTCCGCTGAACGGTTCGCCCGCGGAGTTGGCCGTCATCCCGGCCTGGGGCATGCTGGCCATCACGGACCCCCTCCAGCAGCGATTGATGCTCGTCGATCTGCACACTCGGCAGCAGGCCAACACGGTTCCTCTTCCCGGAACACCTCGGGAGTTAGCCTTCGATTCTTCGCGCGGGCTCCTGCTCGCCACCCTGGAGGACCTTGGCGAAGTCCTCGCGCTCAATAAGGACCTGCAAATGACGCGCCGCACGAAGCTGGCCGCATCTCAACCGACTGGCATCGTCTACGACCGCAAACTTGACCGCATTTACGTGTCGGTGCGCTACGCCGTGCTCTCGCTGGATGCCGCGAACGGCAAGGAGCTCGCCCGCGTCCCCGCCGATGCCGGCATCGACAATCTCTGGCTCGACCCTGATTCGCGCATGCTCTACGGTGCAGCCGGTGGCTCCCTCCTGGTCATGAAGGCCGACTCGCGCCTGCACGCCGTCGACGAGTTGCCGACCGACGTGAAGGGTTACTCCGTGGCATATGACGCCGACCGCAAACTGGTCTTGTTCCCCGGCGGTCGCGAAGGCCGCTCCAAACTCCTGCTGCTCAGTGTGCCGGGACAAGGCAACGATCAGGACTCCAGCGCGGAAGCGAAACTGCAATAAGTGGCGAACTGCGAGGTACGAGGTTCGGGGTACGAGGGTTCAGTCATCTGAGACCACCCCCGATTTTCTTTGACACCTCATACCTGACACCTCGCCCACCGTACCTCGCAACTCGTACCTTCTTGAACATCTCCCCTACACCCTGTAACTTCATCTCGTCATGTCCCGTCTCAATCTTTCCCCCGAGCAGTACCGCAAACTCGCCAACCGCGCCGTTGACCTGACCACTGTCTTTCTTCAGCAATTGCCGACAGCGCCATCTTTTCCGGAAACCAGCGGAGAAGAAACCAACGCGATTTTTGATCTGGGCCTGCCGGAAGAGCCTCTTGGCGAGGCCGCATTCGACGATTTCGCGCGAGTGCTCGAGTTATCTCGACAGAACACTCCCCGATTCTTTGGATACGTATTGGGTTCCGGTGAGCCTGTCGGTGCGATAGCCGACCTGGTGGCGAGCGTCCTCAACCAGAACGTGACTTCATGGCGGTCCGGACCCGCGGCGGCGACCATTGAGCGAACAGTCGTGCGCTGGTTGGGCGAGTTCATCGGCTGCCGCGGATTCTCCGGGAGCCTGACCGGTGGCGGTTCCTCGGCGAACCTGATGGGGCTGGCCATGGCGCGGGAGGCCAAGGCTCCCGCGAACGACACCGGCGCGCAACCAGTCGTGATCTACACTTCGAGCGAAGTTCATATGTCGGTGCCCAAGGCCGCGGCGTTGCTCGGGCTTGGCTACAACTCCATTCGCTACATCGGCGTCGACGAGCGCTTCCGGATGAAAGTTGACGAGTTGGAGAAGGCCATCCGCGAAGACCGCGGGGCGGGGAAGCGCCCGATTGCAATTGTCGGCAGCGCCGGAACGACCGCAACCGGCAGCATCGATCCCCTCGACGAGCTCGCAACCATCGCCTCCGCCAACGATCTCTGGTTCCACGTCGATGGCGCCTATGGCGCATTCGCAGCATCGGTGGCCCCAGACAAGTTCCGCGGCCTCTCCCGTGCCGATTCGCTCTCTCTTGACGCGCACAAGTGGCTCTACCAACCACTGGATTGTGGGTGCCTTCTCTACCGCAACCCCACCGCCGCGCAACGTGCTTTCTCACACAGCGGCGACTACACCAAGGTTCTCTCGAGCGATCCGATTGAGGGCTTTGCGTTCTTCGAGGAGTCGATGGAACTCTCGCGCCGCTTCCGCGCCCTGAAAATCTGGCTATCGCTGCGCTATCACGGCGCACAGGCCTTTCGGGATTCCATCGCGGAAGATTTGCGATTGGCACTGCACCTGGCATCCGTCGTCGGTGAACATGACAAACTCGATCTGCTCGCCCCCGTCGAACTGAGCGCCGTCTGCTTCCGCTACAGGCCCGAAGCAAATTCCGAAGACGAGGTAAATGCTGTCAACGCCGAGATCGTGAAGCGCTCGCAACGCGCCGGACGCGTCTTCTTCTCCAATGCGATGCTCAACGGCAAATTCGCCCTCCGCGCCTGCATCACAAACCACCGCAGCACGCAGAAAGATGTGGAAGAAGTCGTAAGGGAAGTGATGAGACTGAGCGCGGAGATTTGAATTCACTTTCTCATCCTGAAGTCACGAAGGCACGAAGAGTTTAGAAATGACCTCCTTCGTGCCTTCGCGCCTTCGTAGTGAACCTCATCGTCAATCTGAAAATCGTCAATCGTCAATTGTTGTGATAGAACACTTCTGTCATGCCGACCCAAGGGAATTCCCAGCAAATCATCCTTTCGCAAGCCCCATGTCGCGTTGATCTCGCCGGAGGCACCGTCGATCTCTGGCCTCTTTATCTCTTTCATCCTGGTGCTGTCACGGTAAACCTCGCGGTCAACGTTCTCACCACCTGTCGCATTCATCCCACATCTGGCAAGCAGATTCATCTCAAGTCCACCGATACTGGACGCGAGGAAAAGTTTGCGAGCTTCGGCGAACTCTGCAAGGCGACGAAGTTCAAACATCCTCTTGCCGCCTATCTTGTGAAATTCTTCGCGCCCGAAGGTGGGTTCCGCATGGAGACACACTCCGAGTCTCCAGCCGGAGCGGGCATCTCAGGTTCCTCGGCGCTGATGATCGCCTCGACGGCCGCGTTGGCGAAGTTCACGGGAAGGGAACTGGGGCTGGAGGAGACGCGCGTGCTCGCTCAGAACATCGAGGCGCAACTGATCCAGGTTCCCACCGGCTGCCAGGACTATTACCCGGCGCTTTACGGAGGCGCCAGCGCTATTCATCTCGACCCTGACGGCATTCATCGTGAAGCCATTCCGGTTCCGCTCGAGGAACTCGACTCGCGTTTCGTGCTCGCCTATACCGGAGCGCCGCGACAGTCCGGTATCAACAACTGGGAAGTCTTCAAGTCGCATATCGACGGCAACAAGAAGGTGTTCCGTAATTTCGAGAACATCACCGCGATCGCCCAGGCCATGCACGCCGCACTCGCAAACGGCAAGTGGAGAGAAGTAGCGCGTCTCATTCGAGAGGAATGGAAACTGCGTCGCACCAACGCGCCGGGAATAACCACGCCGTTCATAGATAAACTTGTGGATGTGGCGAAAAAGAATGGCGGATTGGCCGCAAAGGTGTGCGGAGCCGGCGGCGGCGGTTGCGTCCTGTTCTTCGCCGAACCGGATACCCGCGAGCGGGTTGAGAATGCCCTGCGCGCGGCGGAGGCCACGATTCTGCCCTTCCGGGTCGCTCGTGAAGGTCTGTCGGTCCAGGTCGTTGCCGCGACCCAGGCTTCGAAATGACTCCGGAGCACCCCATTTTTTCCGGGCCGACGCCGGAATATGTTCCGGCGCCGGTCTCCCTCCCCAAGCCGCCGCATCCACTTGTGCGTTTTCTTCTGGCCGCGATCCTGGTTGTGCTCGCGAATCTCTTCATTCCGATTCTCACGTTTCTTGCTTTCGCCGGGCACCCGTTACTGGCCGACACTGCTTATCGCTGGCTCGCCGCAGCCGTGCTGGCTGGAGGCTTTCTGCTCTACACGCGCATTCTCGATCAGTGGGATGGCGATCCCTGGCAGTATCAAGGACTCCCCTGGAGACGGCTGGCAGTAACGCAGTCCGCAGCAGGATTCGCGATCTCGGCTGTCCTCATCACCATCGCAGTTGCGTCGGTGGCGATCATCGGCCACCTGTCGCTCGCTTTCAATTTCTCCGGCCTGGCAATCGCCCATGAACTGCTCGCAGTAGTACTTCTCATCGGAGGTGCGGCCCTGGAAGAACTCGCGTTTCGCGGATATCCCTTTCAGCGCCTCGTGGAAGCCATTCGCCCGATCGGTGCCATCATCGTGCTTTCGATCTTTTTCGGCGCAGTTCACCTACAGAATCCCAACTCGCAGGGCATGCTCAGCCTCGCGTTTTTCAACACTATCCTGGTGGGAGTCCTTTTCGCCTACGCCTACCTTCGCACCCGAACCCTCTGGCTCCCCATCGGGATGCACTTTGGGTGGAATTTTTTTCTCGGCATCGTTTACGGATTACCGGTCAGCGGAATTCGCGATTTTTCGATCGTTGTCCGCTCCACTGCGCACGGCTCGCACTTGCTCACGGGCGGCGCTTACGGTCTGGAAGCCAGCCTGACTGGCACGCTGGTGCTTCTTCTTGGGTTCGTGCTGGTCGCTTGGGCCCCAAAGCCGGAACTCTCTTCCATTTCCGTGCCGCAACGTAACACAGAGGCGAGCATCTAACTCCGGTGAAGCCGGCTTGAGCCCCCTCCTGGGGTACTGAAACGGGCTTATAATGCAGGCAGAAATCGAGGCCTCCCATGAAGCCGCATCGCAAAGCAGCGCTCGCTGCCGCGCTCGTCATTCTTGCCGTTCCGTTACTTGCGGGAGATAAAGGCAAACCGGAGAAACTCAACGACCAGGGGCGGCAGATGATCATCCGCAACTTCCAGGCGGAACAGGTCTTCTGTCACACCTATTTCCCCATGGGAAAGGTCGGCCTCAAGATCACGCCGGACGGCAGGGTCACGCCCGGTCCCCAGGAAGTTCGAGCGATGGTGGCCCAGTACGGTCCCGCCGCCAAACCCGGCGACCGCGTGCGAATTACCAACGTGCTCTTCAAGGGCAAGGCCATCATTTTCGAGATCAACGGTGGCCCGGTTAAAAAGAAGAAATGGTACGAGCGCATTTCCGTGGGAGCGACGGGTGGCCAGGTAGCGCCCATGGATCGCAGTGGCGATCCCACCAATCTCGACGTCAATAATCGCGGGTCGTATATCGCTATCGAATTCAAGAACTACATTCCGCAAGTCACCACGGAACAGATTAAAACCATGCTGAAGCCGATTCTCGACTTCACGGCCTTGAATGCCGCGCAAGCCTACGCCGCGTCGCTGCCGCCTGTCGTGCAGCAGGCAATCAAGGACCACAGAGCGCTCGTCGGCATGGACAAGGACATGGTGATGGCCGCCATGGGTCGCGCCGACAAGAAGATCCGTGACAACGACGGCAAAGAAGATTACGAAGAGTGGATGTATGGTCAGCCGCCGCAGGAAGTACATTTCGTGCGCTTTGTCGGTGATCGTGTGATCCGCGTCGAAACCATGAAGGTGGACGGCGAAAAGATCGTGCGCACTACTCCGGAAGTCCACATCGACACTGGAACCGAGGTCGCCAAGAAAGAGCAGGCACCAGAACAGCAACCCGAAAACGCACCAAGCCTGCTCCGTCCAGGCGAAAAGGCCATCACCACAAGCCCGGGGGCTCGACAGGATCCCCATCAGACACCACCGCCCGGCAGCCCCACGCAAACACAACCCGGGCAGCCCGGACAACCGGACAACATGCCGGGTTCCGATCCCACCGGGGCCCCGCCAACCATGGGCGGACCTCCCGGCGGCGGTATGGGAACGAGTCCGCCGATGTAGACCGGCATTAAGCTCCACACGCCCACCTGGTACTCAGGTGGGTTTTTCTTGCAGGGGGTAATTCTCTCGTCAGTTGGCGACCCTCGCTCGCGCGCTTTACACTTAATCCGTGATCCTCGCCCTGGGACAGATCAACACCACGGTTGGCGACTTCAAAGGCAACGCCGCCAAAATCATCGAGTATTCCCGGCGCGCTCGCGACGCCGGCGCCGACCTTATCCTCTTCCACGAACTCAGTATCTGCGGCTACCCTCCCCGAGACCTTGTCGAAAAACCCGCATTCCTCGCCCGCAACCAATCGGCGCTCGAAGAAGTCACCGCCGCTACCCAGGGAATCGCCGTCGTCTGCGGATTCGCCAGCCCCGCGCACGCCAGCACCGGCAAGAGCGTCATGAACTCCGCCGCGCTCCTTCGCGACGGCAAAATCGCCTTCGTGCAATCCAAGCGCCTGCTGCCGACGTATGACGTCTTCGACGAATCCCGCAATTTCGCTCCCGCGAAGCACCAGGAACTTATCGACCTCTGCGGCTCCAAGATTGCGCTCACCATTTGTGAAGATGCCTGGAATGATAAGAATTTCTGGAATCGACAACTTTACGGAGTCGATCCCGTCGCCGAACTCCTCGGCGCCGGCGGCCAGATCTTGCTGAACATTTCCGCTTCGCCCTTTCACCTCGGCAAGCGCGAATTCCGTTACGAAATGCTTGCCACCATCGCCACCCACTATCGCGTTCCTGTGGCCATGGTGAACCAGGTCGGCGGCAACGACAGCCTCGTCTTCGATGGCTCCAGTCTGGTGATCGGCCCTGACGGTCTCGTGCTGGCGCAGGCGAAATCCTTCGAAGAGGACCTGATCTACTTCGACACCGCGACCCAGAAGGGCGACGTCCACGAGCGCCCTCCCGGAACCGAAGCCAGCGCCTACTCCGCGCTCGTTCTTGGCACCCGAGACTATGTCCACAAGTGCGGCTTCCGCCAGGCCATCGTCGGTCTCAGCGGCGGTATCGACTCCGCCCTCACCGCCGCCATCGCCGCCGAAGCCCTCGGTCCGGAAAATGTCATCGGCGTCGGCATGCCCAGCCAGTATTCCTCGCGGGGAAGCATCGAAGACGCGCGCGAACTCGCCGCCAACCTCGGCATCCGTTTCGAAATCGTTCCCATCGTCGATATCTTCGGCTGCTTCAAGCACGCGCTCTCCGGCGTCTTTGCCGGACTGCCCGAGAACGAGACCGAGGAGAACATCCAGGCGCGCATTCGCGGCACCATTCTCATGGCGCTCTCCAACAAGTTCGGCGCGCTCGTGCTCTCCACCGGCAACAAGTCGGAACTCGGTGTCGGCTATTGCACCCTTTACGGAGACATGGCCGGCGGACTCGCGGTCATCTCCGATGTGCCGAAGACGATGGTCTACCGTATAGCCTCATACGTGAATTCGGTGCGCCACGTCATCCCGAAATCGACGATGACCAAGGCGCCCTCCGCCGAACTCCGCCCCAACCAGTTCGACAGCGACTCTCTGCCGCCCTACGACATCCTTGACCAGATCCTCGAAGACTATGTCGAGGACCTTCGCTCGGCCGAGCAGATCGCGGAAACCCGCAAAGTGGATATCGAACTCGTGCGCCGTGTGGTAAAGATGATAGAGCGTTCAGAGTACAAGCGACAGCAAGCGGCCCCGGGGATTAAGATCACGGAAAAGGCGTTCGGTGTGGGACGCCGTTTCCCCATAGCAGTCCGTCACGAAGTCTGAGTTTGAGTTGAAGGACAGAAGGAATCCATGTACAGGAAAATCGCATTGATCATGGCGAGCGCAGCCTTTATGACTGGCTTTGCGTTCGCTCAACAATCGCCGAAGACGCCCATAAAGACCGCCAAGCCCGCGAAAGCATCTACATCCAACTCGGCAAAAACGGCTGCTCCCGCCGAGAAGAAGACCGAAGAAGTCCCGGCCACCGACGCCAAGCTCCCCGATCAGGCCACGGTGCTCGCCTTCTACAACCGCATGTTCGGGTTCCAGCCCAACCTCAACTTCAAGGTCGCCGACATCCGCTGGTCCCAAGTCCCCGGCGTCGCCGAAGTCACCGCCCTCGCCAGCACGCCCGAAGGCCAGCAGGTCGCCAAACTCTACGTCATGCCGGACGGCAAGCACGCCATCAACGGCGAAATGATCCCCTTCGGAGCCGATCCTTACTCCGACAACCGCCAACTCCTGCAAAAGGCCTTTGGCCCAACCCGCGGCTCGGCCACGCCCAGCGTAACCATTGTCGAGTTCGGCGATCTTGAGTGTCCGGCCTGCAAGGCAGCGCAGCCCATCGTCGACCGCCTGCTCAGCAACGAACCTAACGCCCGCCTCATCTTCCAGAGCTTCCCGCTCGCCGAACTCCATCCCTGGGCCATGGAGGCCGCCAGCTATCTCGACTGCATCTACCGCACCAGCAATCAGGACGCCAACACTTTCATCGAGGCCATCTACACCAACCAGGGCGAGATCACCAAGGAGAACGCAATCGACAAGCTGAAGCAGTACGCCCAGCAGGCCGGCGCCGACCCGGCCAAAATCGCCACCTGTGCCGCCAGCCTCGACACGCGCGAGCGCATCGAGAAGTCGATCGACCTCGGCAGGAAAGTGAAAGTCACCGGCACCCCAACGCTCTTCGTGAACGGCCGCCCCATCAGCAACGTTGGCGGCGTCCCCTACGACACATTGAAGGCGCTCGTCGATTTCGAGGCCACACAGAAACAATAGTTTTCGCCATCCAAGAAAGTTCCTGTGCCCCGTCCTGGCTCGCCAGGGCGGGGTAGTTCGTTTGGGAGACGGCGCCCATCTCTCTTGGTTTGACCGTCACTCCTCCTGCTGTATTCTCAACCTGTGGAGCCAGCGCAGGAATATCGAGACCGCCTCAAACACCGCGAAACAGCAGCCGCTCATTGCGAGGCAATCCACATTCGTCTTGGGAATCTTCGTTTGCTGCTGGGCTTGATAATCGTCGTCCTGGCCTGGGAGTCCCTGAAACAGCATGCCTTCTCGCCGTCGTGGGTGCTGCTTCCATTACTCAGCTTTGTGGCCATTGCGATTTATCATTCGCGCATTCTGACATCCCGTGACACGGCCCGGCGTGAGGCGGTGTTTTATAAGGCTGGCTTGGCTCGTATTGAAGACCGCTGGGCGGGAACAGGACAGACGGGCGAAAGGTTCAACGATCCTCACCACGAATACGCTGCCGACCTCGATCTATTCGGGCGCGGCAATCTCTTCGAACTTCTCTCGACTGCCCGTACCCGCATGGGTGAAGAGACCCTTGCGAAGTGGCTGCTCGCCCCATCGACAGTGGATGAGATCGCCGAACGGCACGTGGCCGTTCGTGAGCTGCGGGATCAGCTTGATCTCCGCGAGGATTTGGCCATATTGGGCGCGGATTCAAGCGTGGGCGTACATCCGCAAGCCTTGCTCCAATGGGCGGAAGGTCCATCCGAGACAAAGCCCCGCTGGCTTCGCGGCTTCAGTTGGGTGCTCGCGCTCCTGGCAATCGGTGGCGTTGTCGTGTGGGGCTACTTCGGAATCGCCACCCCATTTTTCATCGTCATCGTCGTCGAAAGCATTCTGAGGTACTCCCTGCGGAACTGGATTGACAAGGTTCTGCTCAGCTCCGAGCATGTGTTTCACGACCTCGGCTTGCTCTCCGGCGTTTTGGCGCGGGTCGAACAACAGGCTTTCTCTTCGCCACGTCTGAAATCTCTTCAGCGAGACCTCTCCTCGCATACGCTTGCGAGTTCCGAAGCGATCGCTCGTCTCAAAACCATCGTCGATTTCTCCGATTCCCGGAGAAACATGATTGTGGGCCTGCTCGATATTCCGCTGATGTACTCGGTGCACGTAGCATTCGCCGCTGATCGCTGGCGAAGCGATCACGGACATGCGGTCCGTCGCTGGTTAGAGGCAATCGGCGAGATCGAGGCACTGATATCACTGGGAACCTACAGCTATGAGCATCCCGCCGACCCATTTCCAGAGTTTACAGAAGGAGCGGCGCGTTTCGAATCCGAGGAGATTGGGCATCCACTGGTCCCCGCGGGACGCTGCGTTCGCAACAGCGTGCGTTTGTGCGGAGACACTCGAGTTCTTCTCGTAAGCGGTTCAAATATGTCTGGCAAAAGCACGTTGCTTCGGACAGTCGGTATTAACACCGTACTGGCGATGGCTGGCGCACCTGTCCGGGCGCAACGCCTTCGACTGACCTCCTTGCATGTGGGTGCGAGCATTCGGATCAACGATTCCTTGCAGGAAGGAAGCTCGCGCTTTTACGCCGAAATTACTCGATTGCGTAAGCTCTTCGATCTTGCAGACCGTGATCTTCCACTGCTATTCCTGTTGGACGAGTTGCTGCAAGGTACCAACTCGAATGACCGGCGAATAGGAGCCGAGGGCGTACTTCATGCATTCCTGGACCGCGGTGCCATAGGAATGGTCAGCACCCACGACCTGGCGCTCGCGGAGATTGGTGGCCCGCTCGATGGGCACGTACACAACGTTCACTTCCAGGAAGAGTTCGAGGACGAAAGAATTCATTTCGATTACAAGTTGCGCGAGGGCATTGTTACGAAGAGCAATGGGCTGGCGTTAATGAGGTCGATTGGTTTGGACGTGTAACGTCGTCACTCGCCCTTCGGCTGTTGCTGTGTCATGCAGTGGATCGTCCCGAGTCCCCAGACGAGATCTCCGCAGTAAATCGGCGCGATCCTGCGTTTCGGCATCAACTCTGCGAGCGTGTTCAGCGCAATGCGGTCGTTGGGATCGTTGAACACAGGCACCAGCACGCGCCCATTCGCGATATAGAAGTTCGCGTAGCTCGCGGGCAGTCGCTGGTCGCGATAGACGACCGGCGAAGGCATCGGGATCTTCACGATCCGCAGCGGCTTCCCGTCCTGATCCTTCGCGCGCGTCAGTCGCTTGTAGTTCTCGCGCAGGATCTCGTGATTTGGATCGCTGCGGTCGTCCTCGAAGCATGTGACGATCGTGTTCGGGCCGACGAACCGCGTGATGTCGTCGACATGACCGTGAGTGTCGTCGCCAACAATGCCGCGCTCGAGCCAGATCACGTTGGTGACGCCAAGGTATCGCTCGAAGATCAGTTCGATATCCGCTCGCGATAGCCCCGGATTGCGCTGCTGAACCGTGCTAAGCAGGCACTCTTCGGTGGTGATCAGCGTTCCGCGCCCGTTGACGTCGATGCTTCCGCCCTCAA
>JAVUPY010000036.1 GCA_032252755.1 Terriglobia bacterium | reverse complement strand
CGTCCAGGCGGGCTGCCGCTGTAGATCCGACCCTTGCATTGCGATCGGAATAGCCCGTGGTCGGCTGGTTTCTGAAACACGATGAGCACGCGGACCAAGGCTATTCTCGTCTGCTGGTTGACATCGTCAATGCGCTCACCGGCGACCGATTGGTCCTGAGTCGGCATGGCGACTCGAATCCGTGGCCCGTCTTCGGCTGAGGATCTTAGCCGCAAACGGCGTTTGGACTAAGTCGCTGGCGCGACGGACGCTGCGGCGTTGGCCTTCGGGTAGTTTTGTCGCCGGTTTAAGGTGTGGGTCACAGGAGGTTTACCGTGACCCATCTTCGGCAGCTGATGCTGGATGAACTCCAGCGTCGCAACTACTCTCAGAGCACCGTACGTTCCTACATTTACGCGGTGGAGGATTTTGCGAAGTACTTCCATCGTTCGCCCGAACGCCTTGGCCCGGATCACATTCGCCAGTACCAGGCGTATCTGTTTCGCGAGCGCAAGCTCTCTGCCGGGACCATCGAAGGCCGCACTGCAGCGCTGCGATTTCTTTTCGTCAAGACGCTGCGCCGGCCGTATCTTCCGGATCACATTCCATTTCCCAAGCGTCAGCGGCGCCTGCCCACCATACTGGATCAGCAAGAGGTGGCGCGGCTCATCGCGTGCGCCAGCAACCTGATGCATCGCACCATGCTGATGATGCTGTACGCAACCGGTCTGCGCCGGGCAGAGATGTGCCACCTCAAGATCTCCGATATCGACAGCAAGCGCATGGTCATTCATGTCAGACAGGGCAAGGGCGGCCGCGACCGTGACGTGCTGTTGACCCCCAAGCTTCTGGAGACTCTGCGCGAGTACTGGCGATGGATGAAGCCCAAGACCTATCTGTTCCCAGGTACGGTGAAGGGCTGGCGGGCCGATGTACCCATTACGGAGAAGATCGTCTGGCAGGCCGTGAACGAGGCTGCCAAGCGTGCCGGCATCGGCAAGCATGTATCTCCTCACACCTTGCGGCACTGCTTCGCAACCCACATGCTGGAAGCCGGCGCCGACCTGCGCACCATCCAGGTTCTTCTCGGCCATGCGAAGCTCGCTCACACCACCGTCTACCTGCACTTGTCCCGGCGACACCTGCAGGCGATCCCCAGTCCGCTGGAAGCCATCGAGGTATCCAGCCCTGACGAAGTGAAGCGCTCCAGGAGGAAGATCAGGCGATGAGCCGGCCCACCCTCGAGGTGGCCGACATCGTTCGTCGAACGGGCAACAGTTTCTGGAAAAAGCAGCAGTCGCATCTTGCATGGCCTCATCGCAAGGTGCTCGATGCCATCGCCCGCTGTCGCACCGCGGCACTGGGCGGTCATCGCGATCAGTGTGTCCGCTGCGGCTATCAGGCCATCTCATTCAACTCATGCCGCAACCGGCACTGCCCCAAGTGCCAGGGGAACGCGCGTGCCAAGTGGTTGGCCGCGCGCTCGGCTGAACTGTTGCCCGTTCCGTACTTCCACGTCGTCTTTACTCTGCCGCACGAGCTTTCCGCTCTTGCCTTGCAGAACAAGCGACTGCTCTACGATCTGCTCTATCGCACCAGCGCCGCCACGATGCTCGAACTGGCTCGCGATCCGAAGCACCTGGGAGCCGACATCGGATTCCTCGGCGTACTCCATACCTGGGGACAGAACCTTGAGCATCATCCCCATGTCCACTACATCGTTCCCGCAGGCGGCCTGGCTCCCGATGGCTCCAGATGGATCGATTCCTCACGCCGATTCTTCCTGCCCGTCCACGCACTGAGTCGAGTCTTCCGCGGCAAGTTCGTCGCTGGCCTGAAGCAACTCTTCGCGCAGAGTGAGCTTCAGTTGCATGGCTCACAACAGTATCTGGCCGCTCCCGGATGCTTTCTCAGCTTCCTGCGGCAGCTATTCCGGCAGGATTGGGTGGTCTATGCCAAGCCGCCCTTCGGCGGCGCCGAACACGTTCTCAACTACCTGGCCCGCTATACCCATCGCGTCGCCATCTCCAACCATCGCCTCGTGGCCTTCGAAAACGATCGCGTCTCCTTCCGCTGGCGGGACTATGCCCACGGCGGCAAGAAAAAGGTCATGACTGTTTCAGCAGACGAGTTCCTGCGCAGATTCCTGCTGCATGTTCTCCCCGGTGGTCTGGTGCGCATCCGGCACTTTGGACTCTTCGCCAACCGCAGGCGAAGCGCAGCACTTGAGCAATGCCGCGCGCTACTCGGTATGGCAACATGCGCCGATCGGCCCGAGCCACCGACTCCACGCTGTCCAGCCTGTTCCGGCATCATGCTGGTTGTCGAACGTCTGACCCAAGGCCAGCTTTACTTCGGCACCGGACTGGCCCCGTTCCTGCCCAGGAGGTTTCGCGATGATACTTCGTGAGCGCCACTCTATTGGCCCCGTTGCTATCCATCCGTCACGACCGCGTGCCACAGCATGCCATGCAGTCGTGCGCTTCAACTCCGATGGCGGCACTCACAACAGGCATTCGACGGCGGGGAACCCGCCCAAATTTTCCTCCGGATACGGAGCTCGATGCACCCGAGCCCATCGCTCCCTATCCTCGCGGAACCCCGCCGGACATCTTGCGCTCATTGAAATCCCATAGCCTGATCACCGCGTCCGTCCCGCCAGCGACTTACTCCAAACGGCCCTATCGAAACCGCCCCGGTCGAAGATGACCGGCTCAATCTTGCCTCGTCTACCGGGGCGGTCCCGATAGGGTTCTAACGTTTCTCGGGACAAAAGCCATACCGCGCGGTTGTAGGACCGATACGCTAACATTAATCGACTCCGGTGCAATCGATTCCGATCCCAATTCCGTCGCATTTGCTAGCGCACCCGACACAATTCCCGGTGCTGCCCCCGATTACGACCCGGCTCCAATCACTTCCGATTGATAAGTTAACTTGGGAAAACTTCGAGCGTCTCTGTTTACGGGTAGAACGCCTTAACGCGGAACTCGAATCTTGCCGAATATATGGCACCCGCGGCCAGAATCAAGAAGGCATCGATGTCTATTCAGTACTGCGGTCAACTGGGAAATATCGCGTCCTCCAGTGCAAACGCGTCGTACGATTTAGCCCGACACACTTGCGTTCTGCAGTTGACCTATTCCTCAAAGGCGAATGGGCATCTACCGCCACTTCCTTTACTCTCTGCACGACGTTCCTCCTTGAATCGACCAAGATTCTCGCAGAAATTGAAGAGCAACGGAAACGGCTTCGCCAGCTCAGCATCGCATTAGAAATCTGGGATGCCGCCGAGCTGGATATCTTGCTCAAAGCCCATGCAGAAATCGTTGATGACTTCTTTGGACGTCCCCACGCGGAAATGTTCTGCCCGCCAGAGGCCCTCGAAGCTCTGCGCAACCGGATTACCGGACCGACCGTTGCCGAACTGCGAACTCTGCTTGGGAACCTCTATACACGCGTCTTCGCGGCGCATGATCCTGGACTTCCCGTAGAACTCGGAAGCAACAATCCCACTCCGCTTCGAGATAGGTATGTACTCCCGGATATCTATGAGGACCGCATCGACAGCCGGACGAGGGGCACTGAGAAGTCGCAAACCAAGCAACCCGCTGCAGAGTCGCCTTCAGTGACGGCTTGGGACAACACCGATTCCAAGGCTAAGGCGCCCATCATTGAGGTTTCTCGCCAGCGTCGAAAACTGAACGACTGGCTCACCGATCAGACGCGGCAAGTACTGTTAGGAGGTCCCGGGCTTGGTAAGAGTGCGCTCCTCAGATACGTAACACTGGACCTGTTAAGCGAGACTCCGGTTCTGACCCACGCGTCAGCATCCCATGACACCTATCTACCCATCTGGCTGTCCTTTCCGTTTTGGACAGCTCAACTTGAGGCCTCCGCAACCGCCATTTCTCTGCCCGATATTGTCCGGTCTTGGCTGCATCTTTGGAGTGAGGATCGATTGTGGCCCTTGTTCGAACAAGCACTCCACGACGAGCGGCTACTGCTCTTGGTCGACGGTCTCGACGAATATCGGAATGAAGACTCGGCTCGCGGCGCTCTAACGCAACTGCAGGTCTTCGCCGAACAAAGAAACTGCCGGGTCATCGCAACAGCTCGCCCCACGGGCTACGACAGGCTTGGAGTTCAACGTACCGGCTGGTCCGCAATGCACTTGGCTGAATTGACATCAGCGCAGCAGGAGCAGTATGCAGTTCGGTGGTTCACGCTTCAACGTCGTCCACTGGGAGAAACCGACTCCGATTCTGAGGTGGGTCGTTCGATCGAAGCCGCCGCTGCTGCCTTCGTAGCAGAGACGAAATCCTCCGCCAATCTTACTGAACTGTCCAAAACACCTTTGTTGTTAGGTTTGCTGCTCTACCTGAAGAGCTCCAGCGTTCCTCTTCCCAATAGTCGATTTCGCGCATACGGCCGCTTGGTCGAACACCTCATCTCAGTACACCCGATTGCGCGACGACGCGCGGCCATGTTGAACGGCGGGAACCCGGACCTCACACCTGAAGACGCCAGAACCGTGTTTGCCAATTTAGCTTTCCACCTCCAGTCGCAACTATCTGAAGGATTGATAGAAAGGCGGCACGCTGAAGAAATCATCAGTCGGTTTCTCCAAGACGAGCAGATGGGATTCGGCTTGGATCGCAAAGAGGCTCGACGACAATCGCGCGTCCTTCTGAATTTCGGAGAACAGTCTTTAGGTCTCCTCGTGGAAAAGGGACCTCAAGAGCTCGGTTTCCTCCATCGTTCGTTTCAGGAGCATCTCGCGGCAGAGCACATCGCTCGGATCCCCTTCACGGAGCAATCCGAGTTTGTGAGGCAACACTGCACGAATCCTGCCTGGCAGGAGGTGCTCCTATCCTTGTTTCATCTGACGAAACGCCCCGAGGAAATAGCAGAATTCGTGCAGGTCATCAACGACCAGGCACGGTCTCTCGCCGACCGATTTACACGAGACACTCTTCTCTGCGAAATTGCGGTGGGAGACTTTCAGTGCCCGGTCACTCTAGCAAAGAAGATCTGTGGGGACACCGTCACCGAGATCGAAAACAGCCCTTGGTTGCTGCATCGGGAGCGCCTTCTTCGCTCGCTCCTCCTCGGTATCTTCTCTCCAAAACTCCGAGAGGTGATTCAAGATCGGATCCGGTTGTGGATACCGGGTAGACCATGGCGTCATTCGCTGGCACTGGCATTGGCAGATGGTTCTCAATCGTCTGACGTGGTCGATTGTCTGTTCCGTCTTCTGTTAGACGAAGACGACTTCATGACGAGCTGTGCGGCCACCTCACTTGTGAGCTTTGCTGGAGCACATCCCGAGATCGCGGAGCGTCTCCTCCGTCTGTTAGGCGAGCCTTATTCCGTTTCAACGCAGGTTGCCGCCTTGGAAGCCCTGCAGAGAGGCTGGCCCGATCATCCGGCGTGGACCCGGATTCTGTCCGACATTGAACAGTCGCCAAGTGTCGAGCACCGGCTGATCGCGATCCGCCGGAAGGTTGACCTCGGGATTCAAACAACAGCAGACCGCGATCAGCTCCTGACTTGGGCTACAGCCCGCGTCGGTTTGCTCATGTCTCACGGCGGTTCTCTCACAGCGACACTCCTCAAGGGATGGCCAGGCGACGTCATGATAAAGAACAAGGCTCTGGAAGCGGCTCGTCCGAATAGCTGGGGAGACGAGCATATGGATCTAGAGATCGCACTTGTGATACTGGCACAAGGATTCACGGATCATCAGGACGCTCAGGACGCAATCGCTTCACTCATTGGAGACGAACACAGAAATTACCTCTGGATGCAGCATTGCACGATGCTGTTTGAGCGGCTTAAGGGTATACCAACCATCATTGAAGCTGTAGATCAATGGTTGCTGAAGAATCCACCCATCCTCACTAGGGAGGTATCGTTCTTCGTTCGCATTGGGTGGTCCGAAATCGGAAAGAAGAGGCTTCTCGAAAGCCTCAGCCAGTCTTTTTCATTTTGGAGTGTCGAGGCTCTCTTAGATCACTGGGGAATGGCGGACCACGAGGTTTCAACGGCCCTTATTGAATTAGCACAATCATCACGGGCAGCCGACATTGCATATCTTCTACCTCGAATCATCACGAATCCCGAAAGCTGCCGGCAAAGATTGATGGCGCTTCTACGTGATCCAAACTGTCGACGACCCGATTTTGTGTTGCGTGGATTGGTTCAGCTGAACCAACCTGAGCACAATGAGGAAATCGTTGACGCGGCACTCCCTTTCGCAGAGCGTGAATCTCTGTGGGATTCTGGCCTGAAGGACGTTCTCCTTACCCATTTTGCCGATTCCGCCAAGGTGCGCCGACTCGCAGAACGACAAGTAACGTTGAGAGAAGGCAATCTTGCAAGCGTCTCTCTGTCCTATGGGAACGACCCTGATGTACGTGCAAAGCTCATCGCTGCGGCCACGCCGCTTCCGGGTTCGTTGCGCGCCTTGATTGTTTCGTTTTTGGCCAATCACAATGGCACGTTGACTTGGGCCAATGAGTTGCTTGCTCAATATGATCTTGAAGCAGACCCAGGGATCAAAACTCAGATGGCGATTTCACACTACGGTCATCTGCTTGAGTCGAGACAAGATCTGAATGAGGCTAAATGCCGACTCCTACAAGAGATCGTCGTGGGCGGTCCCGACCACGTTGAACGACAGCAGTCCGCGTTCTGCGGTCTGCAGGTTTTGGGAGCTCTGAATTCAATTTTGACGACGCCCGCGGTCTACCAACCCGGGCATCCTCATATCAGTCTTTACAACGGTCTGCATACAAATTATTCCCTGATCGAATTTCTTCTCGCCAACTGGGTACCAATTCGTGAGGCACTTGGTGAAAAGTTCTGGGAGACCATCTCGGACCACGGCCGAGACGAGTTCTCGGTTTGGGGAACTCTCTGCCTGCTTGCAGATAACTATCCCGTACCTCGAATGGAAGCATTGGAGTTCATCCGAGAAAACCGCAAAGTGGCGATTCGACCCCAATTTCTGGAATTCGTTGCGAGGGTGCAACCTCGTTCTGCGCTCTTGCGAGATCTCTGCCTTAATTCGTTGTTTCCGACTTCAAATGTCCACGAGAACGACCCCGAAAAGGCTATCGAACTATTAGCAAGAGATTTCGCTGACGATGCGGCTGTGCGCGAGGCCATCGAGGCCAAGCTCCAGGGAGAGTTTCATATGCATGGCCACCGTGCGATGTGGGCTCTCTGTGAACTTTCTCCTGAAAGCCCGATCCTTCGACAGGAGATGGATCAGCTTCGACCGCACTTCACGGTCAATGGCGATTGGGTGATACAAACTTCGTTCGACATGGCCTTGGTCTGCACCGCGAGGACAAGCCAAGAGGTCTTTTCGGTAATCCGCTTCATTCTGCGGGGCTGCCGTCCAAATTACCGTTATTTTGCGAAGGGATTCTATCGCCCAATTGTGCGCCGATTAGCATTGGACGTAGATCTGCAAGACATGCTGCGAAGTGAATTGTCCAACACACCAAACCCGAGTGAACGAGGGAGCTTCTTGTCTTTGCTATTGTCTGTTCGCGGACTTACACCAGATCTACGCGAGTGGTGTCGAGCTGAATGCGATCGTGGTCTTGAAGGGATCGTAGCTCCTCTCGGGATGGATATCATTACAGGCCTAATACGGCCAGTTCGAGACTTCGCTATGGCAGCTTTACTCGAAGGCCTTTCAAAATGACGCGCACAGCCCTTCATCGCTGCGATGCACTTGAGTCCTGGGAAGTCGGCATGGCGCAAGCTTTCCCTCCACCAACGCAGCCATGCTTGCCCGGATGCAGGGGCGTTTTCGGGGAGTCATCCCGACGATCGCGCATAACCGGTTGTCGATGAGTGGTTTGGCTTGACGGCGGCAATCTAGCAACATATCCCAATAGATCAATCCACATTTGCCTACTTCAATGAAGCCGCAGCATTCGGTGGCTGCTTCAGTCCGAGCAGAAGTATCGCAGTGCGGCCGGGTGCAGCCCATTTTCAGCCTACGCATTGAGCCGGTTACCTTTGGCCAGGTCCATCAAGAGTCTTGAAGATAGCCCAAGATGGTGAGCAATACAGACCATTCATTCAAGCCCAATCATGCCATCCTATGGAATTGCCCCTGCGGATGGGCGGGGCCCGGTGCTCAAATTGGACACTCAACCAGATGCGCGCTCACGGCCTGGCCCCTGTTAACTGGGGATCAGCATGATTCGGTTCCGGCTACTCCGGTATCGACCTCAACCGACACTGTTCTATGCCCGGCCCTTCGAAAACGGCAGGGCCATTCCTGGGGGAAGGCGTTCAATGCAAAAACTCGGAAAGCCGACTTTCGATGTAAGGAAGTTTTTAGCCAGCGTCGGCCGTGGTCGCGAGCTTCTCGAACTTCACGAAGATCAGATCCTCTTTTCGCAGGGAAAAGCCGCTGACTCTGTGATCTATCTACAAAGTGGACGCGCAAAGCTGATTGTCGTATCCAGCAACGGCAAGGAAGCCAGGATCACTTACATCACTCCCGGAGATTTCGTTGGAGAAGAGTCGCTTGCAATCGTCGGCGCGCTCCATACGTCCACTGCAACCGCAATCACTCACTGCCGAGTTCTCAGGATAGAACGGGGCGAGATGCTCCGCGCCCTGCATGAAGAGCAGCCACTCGCCGTCGTCTTCACGGCGTTTCTTCTCGCGCGAGGAATGCGCATCCAGTCCGATCTTGTCGACCAGCTCCTCGACTCCAGCGAAAAGCGCCTAGCGCGGGCCCTCTTATTGATGTCGGGGATTGGCAAAACAGGTGAAATAGAATCGCTGCCTCTTGAGATCACGGAGGAAAGGCTGGCTGAGATGATTGGCGCTCCGAGGTCTGCCGTCAGGTTCTTCATGAACCGCTTTCGCGAGCTTGGCTTCATCCGTTACGACGGCCAAATTCGGGTTCATCAATCTCTTCTGGACACAATCCTGCATGACCGGTTGCCCGGCAACAACACAGCAACACCCGAAATTGTTCACCCAGCACGGTAAGAAGGATGGACTTTCCCGATGGAATACTCGAAGTTCAACCGACTGCTCCGCCGAGTCATCGCGGTACCTTTGTTGGTCACGACATCTCTTGCCGGATTTCTCTTGTGGGAAACATTCGATCTGAACAGATCGTTGCAATGGGTTGATCACACCGATATGGCTCTCGACCAATCCGGCCACCTTCTCAAGGTGCTGGTCGATATGGAATCCGCGAAGCGCGGCTATATCGCGACCGGCGATGAAAGCTTCCTCCCGACGTATCTGGAGGGGACGAAGCGATTCGATCCAGAATTCCAGGTTTTGAATCAACTGGTAGCGGATAGCCCCGCACAGCAGCAGCGGCTCAGAGCCATCGACGCTGGCTTTCAGGAGGCGGAGGAGTACGATGGCCGGATTATCGCTCTTCGCCGTGCGGGAAAGGCTGACCCCACTCTCATTCAGGACCAGCTAATAAAGAGCAACCTGGATACGCTTCGAGAACAGGTCACCTACTTTCAAAGTGTGGAAGAGAAATTGCGCCGCGAGCGCGTTGAAGCTGCGCATCGCCGATGGGTCTTGATGGTGACAAGCTGTCTGGTTCTCGGCTTGGGCTCTGGCGTCTTCCTTGCGTTCTTTACCGGATCCCACATCAAGAAGCTCGGCGACAAATTGCTTCAGAATGAGGAGCGTTGGACAGCTGTGCTGGGCAGCATTGGCGAGGCGGTCATCGCCACGGACAGCGAAGGGCGAATCACCTTTCTGAACCCGATCGCCGCGGTTCTTACCGGTTGGCCGGTAGAGGAGGCTCTGAACCAGCCGATCGGACATGTGCTCAAGCTCATCAACGAAGAGTCCGGGATGACGGCGGACAATGAAGTGCTCCGCGTGCTCAAGGACAGGGAGATTCTGGCAGTAGCCAACCATGTGGATCTGGTCACAAGGGATGGCCGTGAAGTTGCGGTCGAGCACAGCGCCGCGCCCATCTTCGCGGCCGAGGGAAAAGTCATTGGCGTTGTGCTGGTCTTTCGCGATGTTGCGGAGAGGCGGCAGGAGCGGATCGCCACTGCGGAGCAAGCCGCGCTGCTCGAGCTCACGCAGGACTCTGTCTTTGTGATCGACATGGAGGGCAGAGTCCAGTTCTGGAGCCGCGGAGCAGAGGCCATGCTGGGATACTCCAAGGCCGAAGCCGCCGGTCAAATCGCGCATGAAATGCTTTGCACCGAGTTTCCGGAGCCGTTCAAGGAGATCACCGCACAGCTGATGCGCGTGGGACATTGGGAGGGAGACCTCATCAAGACGGCCAAAAACGGCAGCCTTGTTGTGGTGGCAGGCCGCTGGGCATTGCAATGGGGCCAGCGCGGTCAGCCGCCTCGCGTGCTGGTCATCAACAGTGACATCACGCAACGCAAGCGCTCACAGGAGTTGCTCGTCTTGCAGAGAGAACAACTGCGCGCATTGGCAGACCGCCTGCAGTGGGTGCGCGAAGAAGATCGCATAAGGGTCGCTCGCGATCTCCACGATCAAATCGGACAGATTCTCACCGCCATCAAAATGGATATGGCGTGGATGAGCCGTCACCTGCCCGCATCGGAGGGCGAAGTGCTGGCCCGGCTCAAGGAATCGACGCAGTCCATCGACCACGGCGTCAAAGCAGTGCGCACTATTTGCAGCGGGCTCCGTCCCGGCGCATTGGATGACCTGGGCCTGGCCGCGGCCATTGAATGGCAGGCCAGCGAGTTTACATCGCGCAACAATATCCTCTGCCATGTCTCTGTCCCGCCCGTCGATCTCCACCTCGATGGCGACCGGGCTACCGCGACCTTCAGAATCTTTCAGGAGTGCCTCACCAACGTGGTTCGCCACGCGCAGGCAAAGCAAGTGCACGTAACCCTCAGCCAGGAAGTTGAGAACATCGTTCTTTCGGTGGAAGACGACGGAATCGGCTTCCCCGTGTCCGACCTGTCGAACACTCTCGGGTCTTTGGGACTCCTGGGCATGAAAGAACGTGCGCAATCCTGCGGAGGCGACGTCCACATCTCCAGTTCCCCCGGCAGCGGAACCACAGTCACTGTGCGCGTTCCGATCGATATTCCACGCGATGAGCGAGGAGTGAGTTATGCATATCCTGATCGCCGATGACCATGCCGTCGTACGCCGTGGCCTGCGGGAGATTCTTGCAGACGCGCTTCCCGGCGCGGGCTTTTCCGAGGCCGGCAACGGCGACGAGGTGCTGAGCCAGTTGGGCAAGACCACCGTCGCTATGCTGGTGCTGGACATCAACATGCCTGGGCGAAGTGGGGTGGACGTTCTGCGGGATGTAAAACACGCGTACCCACGTTTGCCGGTCGTCATTCTCAGTGTTCATCCGGAAGAGCAGTATGCCATGCGCTGCCTGAAGGCTGGCGCAGCCGCCTATATCAACAAGGACAGCGCCTCTGAGGAGTTGGCAAACGCGACAAGGAAGATTCTCAGCGGCGGTCGCTATATCAGCGCCAGTCTGGCAGAAAAGCTCATTGACAACCTGGATGAGTCCGCAGACAAGCCCCCGCACGAGTCGCTCTCAGACCGCGAGCATGAAGTGATGAAGATGATCGCCGCCGGCGTACCCTTGACGGAGATTGGCGAAAGGCTGCATGTCAGCGTCAAAACCATCAGCAGCTACCGGGCGCGTATTATGGAAAAAATGCAAATGAAAAGCAACGCTGAGCTTACCCGCTACGCCATGACCCACAGCCTCATCGACTAAGGTCTGCGAACACTCCCTGAGCAAACGTGCGAATGTAGGAAAACCCCTACAGCGCGGGCATACAAACCCTGCAAGAATTACGGACTACCCTGATGTTCCTTCCGTGTCGGCCCCAATATTGTTAGAAACAGGTCGCGATTGTCGCCCGGCAAGGAAGAACAATGAAGATCATGATTGCAGACGATCACGCGAATGTGCGGCGCGGCCTCAGAGAGATCGTGGACGACGCATTTTCAGGCACTCAATTCTCCGAAGCCGCCAACGGCGATGAGGTGATGACCGAGTTGGTCAAATCCCGCCATGACGTGTTGCTGCTCGACATCAATATGCCAGGCCGCAGCGGGATGGAAGTTCTGAGGGATGTAAAGCACATCTACCCTCTTCTTCCCGTCATCATGGTCAGCGTCCAGCCCGAGAGCCAGTATGCGTCTCGCTGTCTTTTGGCCGGCGCCACCGCGTATATCAACAAGATCTATGCTTCAGACGAGCTGGCTCCAGCGATCGGGAAGATATTGGACGCCGGGTTAGCGCACGTAAAGAACCCTCACGCCAACTAGTGGGTGTCTCGAAAGTTCCTATAAAAAGAGCCGTCCTCCTGAGTGGAGTTTGACGCGCTTTTTTGCGTCAAACGGAGCCGAATGCCCGCCCTGAGCGAAGTCGAAGTGGACCTGCAGTTCGGGCGATCACAACACCAGATTCAACTTCAAACACATCCTGCGAACTTCTGAGTCAGGAAACTTTCAGTGTCAGACATACCCTACAGAACGAGGGCGGAAAGCCTACAGCAAGATCAGCTTTCGCCGATATTCATCACTTTCATCACTCCGTATGTTGGTTATATCGGCATTGCAATTGTTCGCTGCACATCAGCCCTTTGCGCCCATCCTGTGAGATTGAAAGGTATCGACCATGGCTACTAGCTTCGCATCTACGACGAATTCGGCAACAAGGTTTCCCCAGGACCTCCCATTTCCTTTGCGACTCACCGCACGTCCCCGGCAGAAGATCGTTACCAGTCCGGCCAGCGCATTGCCGGTTCGAGAGTCCGAATTCGACATGCAGAGCCTGCTTGATAGATTCATGCCCGGCAAAACACGGTGCATTTACCAGGCGTCCGAATCCATCTACTCGCAAGGCGACGCCGGCAATGCAGTCTTCTACATCCAGAATGGCAACATAAAACTCACTGTTGTATCAACCAGCGGCAAGGAAGCCGTCATTGCGCATCTCCCGGCGGGCAGCTTCTTTGGCGAAGCCTGTATGTCAACTCTCGAGCTTCGCGATTCCTCTGCGAGCGCACTCCAATCCAGCACCATCGTTCGCATCGAAAAGACGGCCATGCAAGCACTGCTCGCACGCGAGCCTGAGTTCGCCCGGCAATTCCGCGCGCATCTGCTCACCCGCAACATCCGCATGCAGGCCGATCTGGTCGATCATTTGTTCAATTCGAGCGAAAAGCGCCTCGCGCGCCTGCTCATGCTGATGGCTAACTTCGGCCAGGAATCAAAGCCCATTCCCGTCATAGCCAAAATCAGCCAGGAAACTCTGGCCGACATGATCGGCACCACCAGGTCCCGCGTCAGCTTCTTCCTCAATCGGTTTCGCAGTCTTGGTTACATCGACTACAACAGCGGCGGGATGGTCATCAAAAACACGCTGGTGAACATCGTGCTGCACGACTAAGCGCCATCG
The DNA here is from genome assembly GCA_032252755.1 of Terriglobia bacterium. NCBI lineage: Bacteria > Pseudomonadati > Acidobacteriota > Terriglobia > Terriglobia bacterium. Next base: position 470 of record JAVUPY010000036.1, on the reverse strand, counting down.
TGGCTCCGGAGCGGGTAAGAAGCGATCGACCGTGAATGCATAGTCAGAGAACCCGTCCGTTCGAACCGGCCCTGAACCCTGACCGAAGCTGTAGTGGACTTGGCGAGCACCGCGCCAACCTGCTTGAGCTCCGCCTCGTTGGCCATCAGCAACATTTATGCCTTGGGCAGAAGGTTTTCTGATGGGGTTGAAAATGGGATTGGGACTATCCGCTTGATGACCGAACCCGACCCTGCGTGAAATATGACCAGTGGAACGCCGATGTAACCGGGCCTCCCGCTTTATTCAAAATCGCCGAGCCACTTGCTGACGCCGATTACTCCTCATAAGTCTTTGGGCTGTATCTGAAGTGCCCACGCGGTGACGCGTCGGTGACCTGACTTCCGGGTGGGCGCTTCAGATACAGCGACTTGAAGGAAGCCGCCCCGGCTGTCCGACACCTATGCGATTTGAATGCGGCGATGGACGCT
>JAVUPY010000035.1 GCA_032252755.1 Terriglobia bacterium | reverse complement strand
GAACAGCCGGCCCATGTTCCGAGAGCCGCAATTAAGGCGTCCGAGAAGGAACCAGAGCTTGTCTTGAGGATGCTCATTGCGGTAAACACTTCTTGTTCGTTTTGAACCGAAAGCGTGTCTGCCTGAAGTATCCGCTCGATGGCGCTGGCGATCTCCCGATCCGACATACCATAGAGACTGTCCAGCACCCACACGGTTTCAGCCATGGTCACAAGACTGATGAACCCAGGTTGCGTCTCGGTGAGGCGGAGTTCGATGATCTGAGTCGCTTGCGGTGACTGAATTGGATCATCCTGAGCGAGGTACCGGACGAGGATATTTGTATCGAGCCCAATCACCGCCGCATCCTGCGGTGCATTCCGTCGATAGCGCCTTCTGCAATCGCGCTGTCCATTTGTTCGAGGGAGACCCGCCGCCGCTTTTGTTTGGGAACAATCCCCTTCAAGGTGGAGGTCGGAACCTTGGGAAGAATGACCACGGTGCCGTCCGGATGAACAAAAAACTTGATGCGATCGCCAGGTTCGAGATGAAGGTGCTCTCGAATCGACTTTGGTATGGTTGCTTGGCCTTTGACGCTGAGTGCGGATTCCATAATCCCTCCCTTTACATATTAGCAAAAGTAATACCGTTCGCGAGTAGGGACGATCAGAGAGGGTCTTCGGCGTAGTACTCGCGCTGCCGTTCGATCTCTTGAGGATCCCGACATGCAAGTTCTTGAAACCCATACGCGCCGGTTTTCCGGGGGGCGATCGGCGCCCGAATGATCTCCCTGATGGGGTCGGCATCATCCAGTTGGCTGACATTGGCCTCAAGGTAGCGACGGGCAAGCTCTTTGATTCGATTCGGGTCGATCTCGAGGTTCTGAAACAGATTGTCGTCAATGTTGCGTGTGGGGTCGCAGACGCCGGTGCTTTGCAAGGTCTTCAGGTCGAGCACCTCGGCCATGTAGGGATCGCTGCCTTCTTCGGAAAGCATGTAATAGACGGTGACGGGTTTGGTTTGCCCATCGCGCCACACTCTTCCAATGGCCTGCTCGTGAACGCCCGGGCTCCAATCAGTCTCACCCTTGACAACCAGGTGGCATGAGTCCTGAAGGCCGTCGACACCGACACCGGAACGCAGCGAGAGAATCAAAAGCTTGGCATTGCCAGAGATAAAGTCGCGCTTAGCGGACTCTTTCTGTGAGATTGATTCTGTCCCGGTATACATGCGGAAGGGAAGGCCGGCAAATTTCGTTTTCCAGACGTCATAGACCGCGTGGTGCCAGCCAAAGAGAACAACCTTTTCTCCGGACTCAATCAGCATGCGCACAAACTCTGCGACGAACGGTGCCTTGGCGAGTCCTGTGGCAAGCCTCAGCTTGTTGTTGAAGTCCTGGGTCGCTCGCATCTTGTCAAAGCCGCTGCCTGTCGATCTGAGAAGGGCCTTGGCAAGTTCTGTGCAACTCTCTGTGACCTTTTCCAGCTCCTTATGGTCCGATGAGACCGGCTGCAGCACGTAGCTGCATGGAGGGAGCTCGCGGCCAACATCTTCGCGGGTGCGGCGCAGAAAGAAACCAGAGTTCCGCAGATGTTGCCCAAACAGCTTGGGGCTTGTCAGCTGCGGTTTGGCTTTTCCGCCGGTGCACCAGCGATGATAGAAGTCATCCCAGCAACCGAGTTCGCCGGGCGCGATGACGTTCATCACGTTGTGGATCTCGCCGCCGTAGTTGTAGATGGGGGTGGCGGACATCCCCAGCCGGTATTCGGCTGCATCGGCGAGGAGTTTGGCGGCTTGATATCGCGCGGAGGTCGGGCGGCGCAGTTCCTGCACTTCATCCCAGACGACAGTTTTGACGAACGTGGCGAGGTAGGGGGCCCAGCGCGGCAATGTCGAGTACGAAATGAGGACGATATCTGGGACAGGGAAGCCACCGACTCCTCCGATGGAGCCCAGATTGGACGGCTTGCCCGAGGTAACGATATGCGTCCGCAGCTTAGGGGCAAACTTCGCGAACGATTCCCGGACCTGGCGGGGCAGATGAGTTTGTGTCACATATACCGCGGGATGGAGTTTGGGATTGCTGAGTGCAGAGATCGCAGTAACGGTCTTGCCCAGTCCTACGGTATCGCCCAGCAGGAGAGTCTTACAGTGCTGCAAGATGGACGCGGCCATCTCCTGATAGTCCCGCGCGGGCAGAAGTAAATTGAAATGAGCCTGGGGCATCTCGTGATTCAAGAAGCCGTGAAAGTCTTTGGCTCGTTGGCGTCGAGCATCTGCGATACTGTGTATCCAGTCGAGGCCGTCACCCTCCAGAGGATAGTTCTCCATGAAGGCATCCAGTTCAACGCAATTGCCCTGAGACGCGTCGATAGAGAGCGCCGATGACATCTCATCTCGAGAGCAGGAGAATTTCTCCTTGAAGGCCTGTTCTACTTCTTCATCCTCTTCCAACGCGACGAAGATGTTGCCATGTTCCTGGGAAGCATTGACGGTTCCACACGCTGTCACACTCGCTCCTTTGGCATCAGGGCGCGAATAACATCGCAGCAATGAGTGGTGGTGTGAATCCTGTGTTGCTTTTGAATGTGATCGAGCGCATCGCTGAATGCATCGCGTTTCGCCGACTCAATCGTCGACCGAAGCCATTCAGATCCCAGGAGATGGAGACAAAAGGTGTGTCGTTTGTCTCGCGACCAGTTCCTTAAAATGCCGACAGTAAGAATGTCCGTATCCCCCCGACCATTGATTGCGGTGGCCAATTGCTCGATCCTTGCATTCGCGATCGCCAAACTGGATTCGGCCTGGATGGCTCGCGCATGTTGTTCCTCGGATACTATGGTTAGGTACTCAACCCTTTTTGCCAATCGTGCAATCTTCTCTTTCGGTGCCTCAACTGCTACCTGCTCCAATAACACCAGTGCATGGCTCATGGTCATACCTCTTTACCCACCGCATACAGCTGCTCTCTGTTACGCGTTGAATACGACAAACCCCGAGCCTTTGGGTTGTGGCAGCTTCCCAAAGGCTGACCATTTGATTCTCGTTTACCTGATGACTGCACAGTTACCTGCAATATCGGGTATATTGCGTTTATACCACAGTCAACTGCTACGTTTTTGGCGCTTTTGCCACCGGCCACCGGAGAACATTGGGCGCCTGCCTCCCGTGCGGTATTTGCGGCATTTGCTGGATTTGCCGCATGCATCGACTTCAGGACAGTTCGCGAAAGTATGCTTCCACATATCCGCCGAAATTATCGGTGATCTGGACGATGCCGCCGGGCAAGTACTGGATGCACTGGATTGTGAGGGTGCGGGAGCAGAGACCGTTGTCCGGGTCTGTCCATGTGACCTGGTCGCCTGACTGTAGAAGTTTGCGCCAGTTCTGCGGGCGGGGCCTCGATGGATGCTGAAGTTGCATGGTGGCCATGAGATTTTCTCCAAGTAAAAAGGTATGCGTAAGAATGAAAAGGCGCCCTTTAGGGGCGCCAATGTTGAGCAACGCGGGTAAATCGTTCGAAGCGGATCAGGCAGCTGAATTACGCAACGATTGAAGGCGTTTGTAGAGAGCTTCGCCAGAGTTGGTACGCAGCGCTTCCTCGTAGAGCAACTCCAGCGCAGACCATTCGACAACCATCGGAGCCCAGACGGGATAACGCTCGGCAACCTGAAACAGTCGTTTCTTCCACGCAGGGAAGAGTTGCAGCAGGCGATAGCAGCGACCAAAATCAGCCGGATCGTGCGGAACGTCCGCCCGGTCGATGGGAACACCCATTACGACGGAATAGATTGTCATGGAGCTGATCCCGGTATCGCGACCTGCGGCCCATTGTTCTGGAGTCGCGGGGACGGGTTCTGTATACGTCTTCGTTGTGCAGCGGGCATGGTCTTTACAAAACGTGTCTATGGCTGCGGCAGCGACGGTGAGCGTCTGGGATAAGCCGATATTGAGTCCCTGCCCGCAATTCTGGCAATGACCGAGTTCTCCGGCTGCGCCGCCGGCGACAACCCACTTGGGAGCATTCCTTTTGTTCATACAGACCTCTCTAACTTATCGGCGCAGATGAAGGGGCAATTACCGGGCTTCGGTGGGCATCAGTTCATCGGCAAAGTAGCAACCGATCTCGCCTTGGTGGTATCCGTGCGGATGATCTTCAACGAAGCGAACGACTGCGGCTGCGCGGAATCGCGCGAGTGGAAATGCGGATTCGAGGGACAGGATTTCCACTCGGCCCGAGGGCTCGAAGGGGGTCCTGCAGATGTCTCCGGGATGAAGAAGTTTCGGCTTCATCGTCAAGCCTCCTTGGATCATTCGGTCGGTGTGGCGGGGAAGAGAGAGCGCAAGTGCCGCGCAAGCTTGGACAAGGGTAAGTCGCGTTTGGAAATAACGCAGCTGTGAGATTTCGCGCCTCCACCGACAACGTGGAAGCGGCCGGTGAAAGGTTTCCACCGAACAGAAAACCACCGGCGCCTGGGCGCGGGTGACAGAATGGAAATTGAAGGTGGGAATTGTTTTCGGAACATGCGACTGCACCTAAAGAGGAAGAAAGCACCAGGTGGACGGAACTGCTCCACCTGGCACAGGGGTTTCACCCAAACAAGGATATTTGCCCGCTCTCTTCGCGAATCACGTAGAGAGAAGCACGACGACCGGGCTTCTTTGGATGGTGGCTGATTGCAAAGTCCACGAGCGCATTGCCGGTGTGAGGAACATCGGGTATACACTCAGGAGGTTCGACGGGTACGTCAATGGGAGTGGCTTGTAGTTCAACATCAACCGCAGCCATATCGACGACAGGTGGTATAGCAGTAATACCGAACGCTATCTGACGTTTGTCGCGCAGATCACGCCAAATCTTGTCGGCAGATTCACCGACATGATTATCGTTAACCAGCTCGCGTGCGAGGGCCGTCATCAGGTCTTCATCCCCCATTGCCTGCAAACCTTCACCGCTAAAACGACCTTCCGTCGCCATCGCAACTAAAGATTTTTTGCCCATCAACTTCAGGCACCTTTCCTGCATGGTGTCTTCGTAGTAGAGGAACTTAACTACGACTGGAAGTTTCTGACCTATACGCCAGGACCGGCGTGATGCCTGCCGCAAAGTATGGAGGCTATAGCCGGACTCGAAAAATACGAGTGTCGGAAAATGAAGCAGATCGAGTCCGGTCTCAACTAACTTCGGGTGGCAGACTACTACCTGCGTACCCTTGGCAACTTGAGTCTCGTACCACGCTTCCCGCTTTTCGGTGGGAAGGCTGGCTTCCATGATCGCCGTACGGATGCCGGCGCGCACGAGAACCTTTTCGATACGATGCAGAACAGAATGTTTGCCTGTATACGTGACAAACACCTGACAGCGTCTACCTTGCGCCAAATCCGCCTTGATCTCTTCAATCAGTCTGTCTTCTTTGCGAGAGTTAACAGATTCATCGAGATCTTGCGGAGTAACAATGGGAACGCGGACGAAACCACCCGCATCTTGATCGTAGACGCGCGCTGTAACGGTACCCAGGTTGAATGGATGATCTGGATAGAGAAGCAGAGTATTCAGCATGAGGCTGACTACACTGCCGCATCCATATTCCCGAATGGCATCTTTGAACGCGCGCTCGATGTCCCGGTAGGCACTTTCAAGTTGCGGCTCCATTTCCACCGAGATGACCTGCTCGTCATACGGGGGAAGGCAGGAGGCGATGTCTTCTAAGCTTATGAAAACTGTATTCGCCAACAAGAACCGACCGAACAGCATCGGAGAGGCGCCAGGCTTGCGTTTCACGGTAGTAGATTTAGTCGATCGACGGGAGCAGGCGTTGTCCTCCTCCTTCTCTTTCTTGACCGTTTCAATCACTCCGTACTGGCGCACAAAGTTCATGCGACCTTCACCGCCCCAGGCGAACCCTTCCTTAATTACCTGGGGAGCATCCATCCGATGCAGCAAATTGTAGCAATCGTCGGCATA
>JAVUPY010000034.1 GCA_032252755.1 Terriglobia bacterium | reverse complement strand
ACGTTCGGCGGAGTGCTCGCCAGCATTCTGTTTATTCATTATTTCGGTTCGCTTCAGATTGCGACGTTTGTTGGCGCTGCGAATGTTCTGGCAGCAATCTGGCTTGGGTTTACGGCGCCAAGAATTCGGTGGATTATCAGCCTGATCGCGCTAGCCGCGACTGTTGGCTGCGCTTTTGTCTCGGCGCGACTCGAACGTATATCAGTGTCGAAGCTGTGGCCGGGTTTCAAAGTCCTCGCCTCCCGGACCTCCCCTTACGGCAGCCTCGCAGTGATTGAAACAGAGGGGAACCGCAGTATCGTTCAAAACGGAATCGTTCTGTTCACCGCGCCAGACGAGGCATTCGCCGAGGAAGCGGTGCATTTTCCGCTCCTGGAGCATCCTTCACCCAGTACGGTTCTGCTGATTGGCGGCGGCTTGAATGGGAGTATCGCCGAGATACTGAAGTATCCGACCGTCACCTCTGTCGATTACGTTGAACTCGATCCGGCTGTCGTACAACTCGCGCGCGAATTTCTCCCGGCGACGTGGCCTGCCGAGAGTGCGCCTCGGGTTCACGTCCACGAGATCGACGGCCGGCTTTTCATTCGCTCGACCGATCGACGCTTCGATGTGGTCATTCTTAACCTTCCGGAGCCGCAGACCGGGCAGATCAATCGTTTCTACACCGAGGAGTTCTTCCGGCAGGTATCTTCGCATCTCGCGCCTGGCGGCGTTTTCGGTTTCCAGATGCGTGCTTCGGAAGAGTATTTGAGCCCGCAGATGGCGGATTTTCTGCGCTGTCTCAATGCGACCTTGCGCGGGGTATTCGCAAACACCATTGTGATACCCGGCGAGACTGTGCATTTCCTGGCGTCGCAGCAGACCAAGACGCTTTCCCTCGACCCGCACTTACTCCTATCTCGCCTGCGCGACCGCGGCGTTCATACCCAGTTTGTCAGCGAGTACTACCTCCCATTCCGGATGGCGCCCGATCGTATCGCGAACATCGAGGAGCAACTTCGGCCCTCAGGAAACACCCGCGTGAACCGCGACTTTGTTCCAGTAGCGTACTTCTTCGATATCGAGCTGTGGGCCACGCAGTTTGCCAGTTGGTATCGCAGCGGCTTTGAATGGGCAGCGGGGATTCCAGTTCGAACTATCTCGGCGTGCGTACTGTTCCTGCTCGTCCTTGCCATCGCCGTATTCGTCAGAGTTCGTGAGATTTCCTCGCGCATTCGTCTCGCCGCAGCCAGTTCCGTCGCTGTCATGGGGTTGGCGGTGATGTCGACCGAAATCATCCTGCTGCTTGGATTCCAGGCGGTCCACGGATACGTCTTCAATGAGCTCGCCCTCATCACTGCAGGATTCATGTCCGGCATGGCCATTGGAAGTTGGCGATCAATGAAGCGATTGAGACCTGGCACAGCAAAGGACGCACGTGTGCTGTGGCCAATGTTAGGTGCGCAGATGGCGGCGACCGCCATGATTCTGCTCACAACCCCGCTAATTGCCTCGATGGGAACGCTCCCCGGGAATGCCATGCCTCCTTTTTGTGTACAGGGGATATTCCTGCTGATTGCGCTGCTTACTGGAGCGATTGGAGGATATCAGTTCCCTCTGGCTTTGCGAGCGTTCACGGCAGGGAACAAAGGGGCCAGTAACACACCGGGAATTCTCTACGGCATAGATCTCGCCGGCGCATCGCTAGGTGCGCTCTTCATCAGCGTTTATCTGTTGCCTGTTTTCGGATTCATTGAGACTGCGGCCCTCGCAGCTCTGGCCAACACCGTGCCGATTGTGATGCTTGCTGTGTTGCTCCGGTCCGCTACCGCTTCGCCGCACTGACATCGCGGTCGGAGAACACGGTGGCGGTGAACGTAAACAGGTCGGCATCTTCGTCCCGCCATGCCTCACCCGGAAACCCGGCTTTCAGCGAGACTTCCTGCAGGAATGTCGCGCGGTCCCAGCGCTGTTCAACGGGCACTTGTGGAAGCAGGAGTCCTTCGCGGGAACCCTTCCTGATCAATAGTCCGTGCTCTCCAATCTTTATCGTGCTGGTGTCCAGAACATGCTGCATGGGAGACAGCACCGAGATTTCATACTGCAGATCCTTCAACTCACTTTCCCGGACAGGCGAAAACCGCGGGTCGCGCAGAGCCGCTAATGCCGCCACATCGCGAACCGTCTGGTACAACGGGTATATCGGTGACGTGTATCCGATACATCCTCGCAGCTCGCCCTTTTCTCTTAGCGTGACGAAAGCTCCGCGCTCCTGCAGCAGAATGCCGGTGGCCGGAACTGCAGGCTCGTACACCTTGTGATCCCGTACCGCAGATTCAACCGAAGCACGCGCAATTCTCAGCAGTTCTGCCTTATCCTGGTCGCTCAGCGCGGAAGCCTTCTGGTCGTTCTTTGGTCGCCCTTTGATGATCGCGAACGCTGCGTACCCCACCACTCGCGACTTGTCGCCCGTCACGTCTCCGGAATTTGCGTACTTCAATAGCCGAGGAGCCGATCCGCCGAGGTGCTGTGTTGCGATCATGACGGCAACGATGGGTGCCCCGCCGCAAGCCTCCCACACTCCGATATCTAAATTTCGCGATACCGTAAGGAAGTCATTCTGCGTAATTGCGTTCAGAAGGTTACGATCCTTCCTCCCTGCGTCGTCATACTTGTGGTAGTGCGAGAGATCGGAACTCGCGACAAGAAGCGTGTCATTGTCTTTTCGCAGAAGCTTCTCGAGAGCCAATCCGAGCGCCCGGCTAGATTCGTACGACTGTTCCCCCATGACGATGGGAACGATCTTGAACTCACCGGAGAGAGCGCGCTGCAGGAAAGGAAGCTGCACTTCCAGGGAATGCTCGGACTGTTGCTTATGAATCGCATGACCTGTGCTGGAGAGCCGGATGGATGGATCGAGGTGGGCAAGTTTGCGAGCAAACTCGCGATCTACCTCGACCTTTCCCAGCGGGGTGCAGTAGGAGTCGCCATCGTAAACAGAAGTAAAACCGATGGGCTCGACGTGCGTTGGACCGATGATTACCACGCGCTTGAAGTGTTTGCCCTTCACCGCCGCATATGAATATGCGGCCACGCCGCCCGAAAACGAGTAGCCGGCGTGTGGTGCCACCAGGCCGATGACGGTTCCATCAATGTTGGGAGCGTCCGCCCGTGCCAGCGCGCTATCAATGAATGCGATTAACTGTGCCGGGTCTGCCGGATAGAAAGAGCCTGCTACGGCAGCGGGACGGTTCTTCGATTGTTCTGCACTTTGGCAGCATGGACTCGCAACCAGCAGCAGTCCTATGAGCACACCCCCCAGACAATTCTTCATGGAAGCCTCCGATCAGGCCCACACCCCGGGAATCGCATGACCGCACTTCTTACACTTACCTTTTTCCAATTTGATGTGTGAAATCCTGTATCCAGCCCGCTCAATCAAAAGCTCGTGGCATTTCGGACAGTACGTGTTCTCAGCCTTGTGTCCAGGGACATTGCCTATGTAGACGAATTGCAGTCCTTCAGCATCGGCAATCGCCTTCGCACGCTCGAGCGTCGGAACCGGCGTCGGTGGCAAATTCTTCAGCAGGTAGAGCGGGTAGAAACGAGTGAAGTGCACAGGTACGTCAATCCCGATCTCCGACTTCATCCATCGCGCCATGTTGCGAAACTCCGCATCGCTGTCGTTCAATGTCGGAACCACCAGATAGACAATTTCGAGCCACTTCGCCCGACGCCGGGCAGTCGCAATGGTCTCCAGCACGGGTTTCAATTCGCCGCGTACAACGTCGCGGTAATACCTCTCGGAATACGATTTCAGATCGATTTTGATTGCATCCAAACGGTCGCAGAGCCCCCGCAAAGGCTCCTGCTGAATGAAGCCGTTGCTCACGATCACGCTGCGCACGCCTTCGCGATGCCCGGTCTCGGCGGCGTCCATCACGTACTCATAAAAGACAGTCGGCTCGCTGTAGGTATATGCGATAGTGGAACAATGGTTGCCGCGTGCCTGCACCGCGATGTCCCGGACGGGCAAGTATTCTTCACGCAGGTCCTCTGGGCGCGCCTGTGAAATTTGCCAGTTCTGGCAGAACTTGCAGTTCACATTGCATCCACCGCTCGCAACCGAGTACGCCACCGTTCCGGGCAGGAAATGGAAGAACGGTTTCTTCTCGATCGGGTCGATGTGCTGGGCTACAACTCGCGAGTACACCAGGGTGTAGTAAATTCCTGCGCGGTTTTCGCGAACGCGGCAGAACCCGCGCTCTCCGGGAGGAACGACGCATTCTCTCGGACACAACCTGCATTGCACCATTCTGTCGGGCAACTTGGAGTAGTAGCTCGCTTCTTTCCGGTATCGCGATTCGTCACCGCCAAATGCCGGACGAGCCATGGCGTGCGCAGCAGTGAAACAGAGACACGCCCCGCCCAATTGCAAGAAGGCTCGTCTGCTGACCTGGCAAGGAAATCGCGGAATCATGTCATCGATGAAGACGCCGGGGGTAATGGTCGACCCATTCGCCATGCCGACCTCCATGAGAACCGGGGAGGGGAGAGCTACACGTTCTCCGAAGGTCTTATTAGCAGATCGCGGGCAGAGTTTCAGTGATGTCGAACACTCGATACTGAGCGGAAACGTGCAAATATTCCGGCGCCCTAAGTATGGCTCCGACGTCATCAAGAGACTGCCACACAATGACTCTGTGACAGCGCATTTCCAGGCAAGCCAGGATCTTCTGAAGGAATATGGCGGGGACGACGAGACTCGAACTCGCGACCTCTGCCGTGACAGGGCAGCGTTCTAACCAACTGAACTACGTCCCCGCATCTCTGCGGTGCGTGGCCGGCCAAGGCGCACGACTTGCGGCAACAACTCTCGCCGTTGTCCCACGTGGAGAGCGAATGGTGGGCAGTGCAGGACTCGAACCTGCGACCTCCTGCTTGTAAGGCAGGCGCTCTAACCAGCTGAGCTAACCGCCCTAAATGCTTTGTTTTAAGATACTTAGAGAAACAAGCAGTAAGGCGCCCCAACGGGCCTCTCGACTTACCTTCCTCAATATAAACGGTTGATTCCAATCGCGCAACACCCTCCGCCATCTACGATTCACTGGACCCTCTGCTTGGTAATTACATGCTTTGTCTGTCTCTGCGCCCTCTCCTGAGTCGCAAGGACCCGCCCTATTGCAAGCAGGTCTTGTTTACGCTTGAGCGGCAGTTCTTCCCAAATCGCAAACAGCCTTCTGAAGAGGCGGCGATTTGGCAATGCATTCCAGTAGCAATCCGGCACTGCGTGCTTGTGTAACTCGCGGTTCATGTCTGACACTTATAGCATGTCCACTTATAGTCGTCAAGCCATGGAATTGCGTATGTCGGACGGCCGCTACAGCAGGTTATCTTCTACATACTTCGCACCTTTTGGGGATAAGACAACCGAGTCGTCCTCCTCGCTGAATTCGATCAGTCTCTCTTTGTGTAGGCCCCGTAAAAGTGCTCTGAACCTGCTTTCGTTCGAATACTCTACCCAGTCTTTCAAGTCTTCAAAGAGAACTGACGAGTTCTGAGTTGAGTAGAGGAGTAGTAGCGCCTCCTCGCGAGCTTTCAGTCCATCTTTTATTACGCGTCTCTTACCACCAATCTCCCAGATGGTCGGCAGTTGACGAAGTGAAATGCCGTCCACAATGTCTTGTGCTTCCTCTAATGAAAGACCGTGATTGATCCTGATCAGTTCGCAGAGAATCCAGTCCGCGGTCCTGGCCATTGTGACGGTGTCAATTTCATTAGCATCGACGTCGCCGCCGACGTGACCAACACCTCTCTTATTCCTCATCGTGTACAAGAAAACTAGGGCACGTGGTATTACCACTCGGTCTGACTCGTTGCCTTGGGTCGCAGGAGCAGATGTCAACCTTTGGCATTCATCTGCGAAGTTATTGATCTTTGTGCCGAAAGGAGTAAAAGTTCCGAGTATTTTTTGTTGTAAAAATCTCAATACGATTTCACAAAATTTTCCGGCAGCAAGTCCGGCCGCATCGTATCTGGACTCTACAGAGTTCTTTTTCAGGTCTAAATAGGTCGTAATCAGTCGCTGCCGAAAATTCGCCGGAACGGTTGCAAGTGCAGTTCCTAGAGCCGAGTTATGTTTTTTTGTACTCATATTGGTTCTCGGCGTTCTTCTCTCGCGTCAACGCACCGTTACGCACCAAACGCGCTAGCTTTCCGGAAAATTCGTTAGCTTTGAAGGTACGTGCCAAGTTGTGCTTCGAATACTCGATGATGTCGTTAATAGTGCGTGGACTGTCAAAGAAGGTGCCTTCCACGAGTTGTGTTAACGTCGCGGGAGCCCCCGATCCGGTTCCTCTTTTTTTCTTCTCTGTCCACTTCTTACCTTCAGTGTCCGGCTGTGATTCCTGTTTTCTCCGAACTATTCTGTGGGGCCTTTTCGTTACTGACAAACTGCCCCTACGCGGTTCCTCGTGGCTGGTGTTTTCTTCAGCGAAAACGAGTTCGAGTACCCGAAGTTGAACCGCCTCCGACGCGAACTTGTTTAGTACCTCCGCAAGTTCCAACAACTGTTCTTTTTTTTCCTTAAGTCTGTCCATGAACAACTGCCCCCTTTTATGCAACCACTTACCTTCGCCGCATACGCTGAACAGTTATCTCAACTTTTCAGCTTCGTGCATCAAGACACTCAAACGAATGTCCAATGCAGCTGCGATCTTGCACATATTCACAAGGGCAACATTCCTCGTACCCCTCTCAACATCGCCTATATAGGTACGGTGGATATCAGCGAGTTCAGCAAGTCTTTCCTGTGAAATCCCTCGCTCCGTCCGAATCTTCCGGACAGCGATGCCAAACGCCACTCGCGGGTCAAACGTATTTCTCGCAGTCACGGCTGAAGACTAGGTTGCTGATGGCTATGAGTCTACAGACTATAAGAGTGACTGTACAATGAATTCTGTTTGTTGGTTATCACACAACACAGTGATAACTGCGCTTTTGGTCCGCTGTCAGTTCCTGTACTTTGATTTGCGCTTCCGATCAGTCATGCCGAAAGGCCTTTTGCGACAAGTCGCAGTGAGACTGAAAGGAGGCGAGATGAAGAAAAGATGCCCGAAAGGGTATTCCATGTACTCATCACAACACTGTCGGGTTACCCGACAGTGTTTGTTGTTTTTGTCGTGTTTCTGACGTTGTTCCGGGCGCTTAATTCCGCCACTTTTTTCGTAATGTTATGACCTTCCGGGATTTAGCGACGGCAAAACAAACTCTGTTTGTTTGGTGCGGAGAGTCGCCATTTAGTGAGTAACTGGAGTGAAATGTTGAATTTAGGGGGGATTCAATGCAACAGAGTATGTTGTCAACCGCGGAACTAAATTGTAAGGCAGGCGCTCTAACCAGCTGAGCTAACCGCCCTCCGTGTGCGCCCTGCGGCGCAGCTTTAACCTCTTCGACGAGGGCGGCTTCGAAGCGGAACCAATGCCTTCAACAATATACATAAACCTGCACGAGTCGGTCAATTCTACGGCACTCTTGCTCCACCGTCCGAACATTGGATTTCAAGGTCTGATCAGGGTCTCTCGACAGCAGTTTTTTTGGGACTGCGACTTGCAAACCTGCGACTTATTTTTCCGACCTGCCGGGCATCTTTTCTCCTACTTACCTGCACTAACTTAAAAGCCGCGCCCTGTCCGTTGCGGCGAAGGTGCGTTCCCATGAAAGCTATCCTCTTCGTCGACGATCACGAAGTCCTCGCACGTCTAAGTTGCGAGATCCTGGAAATGCAGGGCTACAAAGCCGTCTGCGCCTTCAACGCCCAGGAAGCACTTGAAAAATTTGAGCGGCAGAAGTTCGATATCCTCGTGACCGACTTCCGCATGGAAGGCATGAACGGATTGGAGTTGGCACGTCACATCCACGAAAAAGATCCGCAGGTCCCTGTCATCATTGTCACCGGCTACGGTCCGGTAGACGGAGGCAAAGACGTCAAAGCCTGTCTGCAAAAAGAAGAACTCTTCCCGGCACTGCTCGAAAAAATTAAGTTCTACCTCGGCGAAACCGAACCGAAGGAATCCCTCAGAAGCGCCTGAAAAAATCGCGCGATCGAGCCAACGTGCCACCGTGCATTGAAAATAATGGTGCGATCCCTCCCTGCGCGGTCCAATCGTCAATGTGAAAATCGTCAATCGTCATTGCTTTACGATCCCCGATGGCCTGATCGTGTGATGGCACGATATATTGAGTCGTGCGTCGTCTCATCATCAACGCCGACGATCTCGGCCTAACACCCGGAGTGAACCGCGCCATCTTCGAGGCCAACGCGAACGGCATCGTCACCTCCTCAACGCTTATGGCCAACAGCGCGGCTTTCACGAACGCCGTTGATCAGATCCGATCGCACGCGACAGCAGCCCTCAGCATTGGCTGCCATTTGGTGCTCGTCGACGGTGTGCCCGTCACGCAACCCGAGCGCGTATCCAGCCTGCTGAAAACCTCCTCCTCGTTTCGCCAGGGAATTGGCGAATTCGCGTGGGCAGCACAGCGCCGTAAACTCGATCCTGCCGAAATCGAGACCGAGGCCCTTGCGCAATTCAAGAAGATCTTGTCAGCAGGAATACAGCCTTCGCACTTCGATGCGCACAAGCACTCGCACATGTTCCCGCACATTCTCGGCCCTGCTTTGCGCGCTGCCCGAAGCTGTGGAATCACGCGTGTGCGAAATCCGTTCGAACCCGAAAATCCGCTGCCCGTCTCATATTTGCGCCGAAATCTCTCTCTCGTGAAGCGCGTACTGCAGGTTCGCGCTCTCCGCATTTTGCGATCCAAGTGGCTGCACCTGGTCAAAGACGCCGGTTTCAAAACTCCTGATGGTAGCCTGGGCGTGATCACAACTGGCGATCTCGACGCCAGGCTCTTTCGTGCGCTACTCGAAAACATGCCTGAAGGCACGTGGGAACTCGTCTGCCACCCCGGCTATAACGACTCCGATCTGGACAAAATCCGCACCCGCCTTCGCGTCTCCCGCCTGCATGAACTCGAACTCCTCACCTCACCCGAAACCAAACACCTCATCGAATCCATCGGCATCGAACTGATCACGTACAACGAACTGTAAGCCTCAATCGTGTCATCGGGTGGAGCGAAGCTGTATAGTGCGGAGTCGAAGGACCCGTTCTTCATTCTTCATTCCGACATTCGACATTCTCTTTCAATCGTCGATGCGAAAATCGTCAATCGTCAGTTTCACGGTTGCTTTTGCATCGATCTGTACTTCCGCTCAATCTAATACCTTGATAACGTTTCATCGGACATTCCATGCGGATAGGAATCACCTGTTACCCGACCTACGGCGGCAGTGGTGTAGTCGCGACCGAACTCGGCATCGAACTCGCCAACCGCGATCACCAGGTGCATTTCATTTCTTACTCGCAGCCCATCCGCCTCACCGAGGAGCACCCGAACATCCACTTCCACGAGGTCGAGGTTTCTCGTTACCCGCTATTTGAATATCCGCCGTACGATCTCGCGCTCGCAACGCGCATGGCCGAAGTTGCCGAACTATATGAACTGGACCTGCTCCACGTGCACTACGCTATCCCGCATTCCGTCAGTGCCATGCTCGCGCGCCAAATGATGGCCGCCGGCAACGGTGCCAAACCGCGGCGTCTCCCGTTCGTCACAACTCTGCACGGCACCGACATCACACTGGTAGGCCTGGACGCGTCCTATCTACCCATAACGCGCTTCTCCATCGCACAAAGCGATGGCGTCACCGCAATTTCGAATTACCTGAAGCAGAGAACCATCGAGGAATTCGAAATCACTCGCCACATCGAAGTCATTCCCAATTTCGTCAATTGCGATATCTACGTCCCCGCCCGGCAGAACGTTTCCTTGCGCAGCGAGTTCGCCAAAGACGGCGAACGCATTCTCGTCCACCTGTCGAACTTCCGCCCGGTGAAGCGCGTCTGTGATGTGATCGAAATCTTCGAGCGCGTCTTGAAGAAAGTGCCTGCGAAGCTGCTGATGATCGGCGACGGCCCCGACCGCTCGAAAGCCGAATGGCTCGCGATAAAGAAGGGAATCCACGACCAGGTTCACTTCCTCGGTAAGCAAGATCGCGTACATGAAAAACTGGGCATCGCCGACGTCATGCTCATGCCGAGCCAGTTGGAGTCTTTCGGATTAGCCGCATTGGAAGGGATGGCTTGCGAGGTCGTACCAGTGGCCACCAACGTCGGCGGCGTGCCCGAGGTCATCGAGTCCGGCCGTACCGGCTTCCTCGCCGAGGTCGGCGATATCGAAGCCATGGCCAATTACACCATCGGCATTCTCTCGGATGACGCCAAGCTTCAGGAAGTCCGCCGCCGCTGCCGCGTCTACGCGCAATCGCGATTCTGCGCCAGCAAAATTATTCCGAAGTATGAAGCCTTTTACCGTGCCGTAGTCGAACGAAATTCGTAAGGAAAGTGTTCGTCTTCCGCGGTTGGCATGGGCAGAACGAGTCGCACGACCGTTCCGTTGCCCTCGCGACTCTCCAACTCCATCCATGCCGCATCGCCATAGAGCACCTTGAGCCGCTCTTTCACATTCGCGAGGCCGATTCCGGTACCGCCACCATCGCCCGCCGCAGCCAGTCCGACCCCGTCATCTTCAACCTCAATGACCAGCCGTCCATCCACGATCCGGCTGCGCAGGTAGATACTGCCGCCGTCAACCTTCGGCGAGATGCCATGCTTAATTGAGTTCTCCACCAGCGGTTGCAGAATCATGCTCGGGATGATTGCATCCAGGCTTTCCGGCTCTTCTTCTTTCACGACCTTTAGCTTGTCGCGCCCAAAGCGGACGACCTCGATATCCAGGTAATCGTCAATGAAGCTGAACTCATCGCGCAGCCGAACAAAGTTGTCGCCGCGACCCAGCAGCCGGCGCAGAATGTTCGACAGCTTGACGATCATAATCCGCGCTGTGTCCGGGTCGAATCGCACTAGCGACGAAACCGAGTTCAACGTGTTGAACAGGAAGTGCGGGTTGATCTGGCTCTGCAGCGCGTCCATGCGTGCCTGCAAGAGCAGCCTCTGCTGCTCTTCCAACTTCATCTCGATTCGCGTGTTGTTCAACACCTTCAGCGCAATCGCCACCGTCATTACTGTGCCCAGATAGATCGCAACCATCACAGCCCAGTTCTGCGGCAGCAATGCAAACGTGTGATGAGGGAACTCCCGCTTCGCCTGCAACAATAGGAATTCAAGGCACAGTATTAGGACGAAAAAGGATGTTTGCCAGTCGATGAACGATTTGGCAATCGTCCGCCGAATCCAGCGGTATATCGAAAGGTCAAACAGGGGCGAGAATGACCAGATCGCCTCGCGATCCGTCGCCAGCCTCCGCATCCAGCCCGCTGCCAGGCCGGCACCAACATTCAACGGCAGATTCGTCCAGTCGCCAAGCGCAACCTGGGGCAGGGAAACAAATAGCGCGCCCGTCATTCCGCCAACCCGCCCGGTGATTACGCCCATCAGGAGAGAAGCCTCGAATGCGAGGTCGGCCGCCAGAAAGTTCTTGACCGAGTGCCGCACAATCACTCCTAGTGCATACGGCACCGCGATCAGCGCGACCATCTCCAGGTTTTCCGAAAGCGGCCGGTTCTCGTTGAACAGCAGCACCCGGAACCGCCTCGCACGCGCCAACACGCTGCTCACCGCGGCCGAAACGCCGAGCTTGACCAGCAGCGTGATAAGTACGAGACGTTGATCCATAAAAACCCGTTCTTAGTTCTCCGCTCTCAGTTCCTGCTTAAAAGGCATATGGGTCGAATCGGTGCCCCGCATCTGCCGTTGCTGGCACATGTGGTCTTTTCATTTTATCGTCGCCGCCGCCTCGCGCACTGCTTCTTCCAACTTCGATAAATCTGGCACTCCGCCCTGCGCCAGATCCTTATTTCCGCCGCCGCGCCCGCCCAACTTAGTCATCGCTTCTTTCATCAGCGCGCCCATATCGTTCGGCAACCCCGGCGACTGCGCGAACACCAACGCCGCCTGCCCACTGGCAGCCCCCAGCAGCGCAACCACTCGAGGCGACTGCGTCAACTTCTGCGCCAGTAACTTGACGAACACTAAGTCGCGATCGGGGATGACCTGCGCAATAACCGCCGTGCCGGCGGTCTGCACCGCCGCGATCATCTGCGCCGCCCGCAACTCAGCAATTTCTTCCAGAAGCCTGTGCTGCGCTTTTCCGGCAGCCTTGTTCTCATCGAGCAACTTCCGAATCGATGCCGGAACTTCCCACACATGCGTCGAGAACAGCGCCCCGCTTTCCACCAGTGTCTCGTAATCCCTTCGCGCTGTACGCACCGCACGCTCGCCGGACACGAACTCCACTCGAAATCCCTGCTTCACCTTCTCGACCTTGCGGCAGAGTATGCTGCCAACCTGTCCAGTCGACTTAACGTGTGTTCCGCCGCACGCGCACAGGTCGAAGTCCTTGATCTCCACCAGGCGTAGCTCATCGCGCTCTGCCGGCGGAATCTTCCGTACGCCCATTTCGCGCGCCTTGTCGGGAGAGACGAAATGAACTCCGACGGTGCGATCCTGGAGTATGACCTCGTTCGCTCGCGCCTCGGTCTTACGCACCTGTTCCGCAGTCAGCGACTTCGTGTCGAGATCGATTGTGCAGCTCTCCTCGCCCATGTGAAATGAAACCGTCGGCATTTGAAACAACTCGACGAATGCCGCTGACAGCAGATGCTGCCCAGAGTGCTGCTGCATATGGTCGCGCCGGCGATCCACATCGACAAACCCGCGCACCCGCACCGCGCCTTCAGGAACCGTCCCCTCGACGAAATGCAGAATCGCGCCATCCTCGGCGTCGGCAACTTCAGTCACCCGCAGCTTCGGCAGGAACTTCCCGCGCACCAACTCCAGCGGTTCCAACTCAAACCATCCTGTGTCGAAAACCTGCCCACCACTGGTCGGATAGAAAACAGTGCGGTCGAGCACTAGCGCAGTGCGGCCATCCACCGTCCGCACCTCTTCCAGCGCAGCTACAAAGTCGTATAGAAATGAATTGTGATAGTAAAGGCGCTCAGTCATAAGAAGGTGCAAGGTTCACGGTGCAAGATACAAGATAGCAATGTTTTCTTGTGCCTTGCACCTTGTTCCTTGTACCTAGACCGGTTGTATGATTCCGCCGATGTTCCGGCTTTTCGGCAACTCCTTCTTCGCCGCCGGCAGCGGGATGTTCAGGTATTCCGCCACTGCTTCGAAGTACTTCATTCCACTCCCAGTGTTGAACATCACGGTCCGGTCGGTTTCTCTGAGGAACCCGCTCTTCCGCAGCTTCTTATATGCTGCGAGCGACGCCGCCCCCTCCGGCGCGGCAAACACGCCTTCATCGCGTGCCCACTCCGAGAAGCACTCCATGATCTCCTCGTCAGTCACGCCCACGGCCCCCCCGCCGCTTTTGCGCACCGCGTCCAATACGATGAAGTCACCCAACGCCTTTGGCACACGCAATCCGCTCGCCACCGTCGCAGCGTCTTTCCACATCTCGCTCGTAGCCTTACCTTCGTCGTATGCTTTCAC
The DNA here is from genome assembly GCA_032252755.1 of Terriglobia bacterium. Classification (NCBI taxonomy): domain Bacteria; kingdom Pseudomonadati; phylum Acidobacteriota; class Terriglobia; species Terriglobia bacterium. The sequence continues at coordinate 18,181 of JAVUPY010000034.1, read as the reverse complement.
AATCGGCGCGCACCCTGTCGACTGCACCGAAATCATCTTTGGCCTCTCAGGCCCGATCCATCCCATTTCCTGCATTTCGTCGAAGGCCTTCCACATCCCGATCAGCCCGACGCCGCCGCCCGTCGGGTAAATCACGGCTTCTGGCAGCTTCCATCCGAATTGCTCTGCGATCTCATATCCCATCGTCTTCTTGCCTTCGATCCGGAACGGCTCCTTCAGCGTCGAAACTTCGAACCAGCCCTCGGCTTGCTTGCGCTCTGCGACGATGCGCCCGCAATCGCTGATCAGCCCATCGACCAGCGTGACCTTTGCCCCGTATGCCTCGCATTCCATGCGATTCGCGATCGGCACGTCCTTCGGCATGAAGATGTATGCTTCCACTCCCGCACGCGCTGCGTACGCCGCCAGGGCTCCCGCCGCATTTCCCGCCGATGGCACCGCAACCTTCTTTATGCCATAGTGCCGAACCATCGTGATCGCCGCCGACATCCCGCGCGCCTTGAAAGACCCCGTCGGATTCAAACCCTCGTCCTTGATAAAAGCCGCGGGATGTTTCCTGCTCGGCAGCATCGGCGTCATACCTTCGCCGAGCGTCACCGGCTCCGCCCCTGGCAGCACCTCGCGATACCTCCACATAGTCGGCTCTCGCCCCGCAAGGGACTCCGGCCGGAACGTTTTGCTTATCTTCTTTATGTCATAGCGCACATACAGTGGCCCTTGGCACTTCGGACAAAGATTCTGCGGCCCCGCGGGCGAAATCTTCTCCCCGCACCGCGCACACTCAAAATGAATGATTTCCGCCATGATGACTCGACCTATTCGAAGTAAGCCACGTTGTTGAGTTTCGTGCTATTACGATGAACGAACGACGAAGAACGAAGAACCTTTGCCAAACTGAGAACGGAGAACTGGGAACTGGCAACTGCCTTTACATCATTGCCATCAGCTTGCGCGTCAGCCAATACCACTTGCGCTCACGCCGCCGCAAAAATCCCGGCTGCGTCTGGCGTTTCGCGATAATTCTCTGCAACCACTGTTTCGCTTCGGCCTTGCGACACTGTGCAGCGAGAAATTCCGCATAATGATATTGAGTTTCAGTCAGCGTCGAAGTCCGCACAACATCGGCGAACAGTTTGTCCGCCTTTTCGTTCTGTCCCGTTTTGCCATAGGCGAACGCCAGCAGCCCCGCTGCGCGCTGGAAATCATATTTCGGATCCGTCTGCACGGCACGCTCAAGGTCCGGAACCGCCGCCAGGTACTCGCCCAACTCTACCTCGGCTACTCCTCGCCGATAGAATGGGTCCGGCGAATCCGTCCGCGCCGAAATTGACCGATTGTAGGCGTCCCGGGCCTTCTGCCACTTGCCTTCGTCGAGGTACAGCTGCCCCAACTCCTCGAAATTCCCGGCCGAAGGGTTCTCCGTGACCACGGCTTCCAATTCGCGAATTCTCCGCCGCCGCGGAAATACCTTGAAAAACTCCGGGTCGCGAATGTCCGGCAGCGCCTCAACCGCCAGGTAAATGATCGGACCGATCGTAGGTAGCAGGAAGATGATGAACAGCCAGTAAGTACCCGGCCGGCTGCGGATCCAGTGAATCAGCGCCAGCACTGTCAGCAGAAAGCCAAGTCCGTAGGGGAGATATCCGAAACCAAACATGTGAGCCCTTAATGGTAAATCAGCGCCCGCCACTTCGTAATCTATTTCCACTTCGACATATCCGGCAGGGCTATCCGAAAATGGCCCGATGGCCCGATCGCCTGATGGCACGATTTACAATATGCTCGTGGCCATTCGCCTTATCGCGATCGACATCGACGGCACTCTGCTCGACCCCAGGTTTCAAGTTTCGACCGCCAACCTGGAGACACTTGCACGCGCACACAACCAGAGCATTGAAGTTGTACTCGTTACTGGCCGCCGCCACACTTTCGCGCTCCCTGTCGCCAACGCGCTGGGCTTCGAAGTCACGCTCATCAGTTCCAACGGCGCCGTCACACGTTCCTCGAACGGCGAACTTTTCCATGACGATCCGCTTCCGGCCGACGTCGCGCTCCGCCTGCTGCAATACATGAGCGGCTTCCGTTCCAACACCGTCCTCACATTTGACCGGGAAGGGAAGGGGGCGATCGTCATCGAATCTGCCGACGAACTCAACCTCTCGATTCAAAAGTGGATGGAGAAGAACGCCCAGTGGATCGATCGCGTCATCCCCCTGGAAGACGCCATCACTGAAGATCCCATCCAAATGATGTTCTGCGGCAGCATCTCCCGAATGATGGCTGCTCAGAAAACGCTCATCGAATGCGAATTTGCCGGCGAGTTCACCGTGCTGCGCACCCAGTACGATCATCGCAATCTCTGCATGCTCGATGTTCTCAACCAGGGCTGCTCAAAGGGACACGCTCTCGAACGCTGGGCCACGCATCGCGGCTTCACCCGTGACGAAGTCATGGCAATTGGCGACAACTTCAACGATGTCGAGATGCTCCAGTTCGCGGGCCTCCCGGTGCTGATGGGAAATGCCTGTGACGAACTGAAACAGAACGGATGGACACTAACCCTCGGCAATGATGAGAGCGGCGTCGCTTGGGCGGTAGAGAAAATCCTCGAATCGCAGTAACCAGTCGCATGGAAGCCATGCTCTGGCACTTTCCGGCGACCCTTACTCCGCCTGCACGATCAACCAAGCCTGATTTATTCGTCATCCAAATGACTGATCACGTCTTTGTGAGTAAGCCCCGGAACTAACGATGACAAATGGGTTTAAGCTAACTTAGAGGCTCCCCATGTCGAACGGATACTCGTTTCAGCATCAGGAGACTTGCGCTTCTGACACTCGCCAAAGCAGCATCTCCCCTGACGATCGTACTCTCCTGCAAAATCCCGCATTTCTGTCCAGGGAGGAAAGAAATCGCGTTCACTCTTCCTTCAGAATCTGGCTCTCCGCCATTTTCATCAGCGTCATCGTATTTTTTCTCGCGCTCGCCATCCAGTGGACCATCTACGACCGTTACCTGCACGAGGCCGGCATTCGAGTTGTGGGTTCCGGCATTGCCGCCTGCGTCTCTATCATCCTGGTATTGGTTCTTCGAACCGCCGCCCGCAACCAGCGTCTCCGGGAACTCGAGCGTCTCGAAACCATCGCGCTACTCAATCACCACATCCGGAACGCCCTGCAGGCCATAGTCTCCAGTTCCGGCGCGACGAATTCCACCGACACAATCCGCTCTGCCGTAGAACGCATAGAATGGGCTCTCGGCGAGGTTCTCCCGGGGATCGAACACCCGGCCGAGCGCCACTCCAACCCTCCCCGCAAGTAGTGGCGGGTACTCGTACAGGCACCTTCGTACATTTTCTTCATCAACTTACGTTGACGATCCATGCGAAAATAACAGCTCCGGTGCGGTACTCTCTCAAACTCGCAATACTCCTGCTCGCGCTTGTCGTCTGCGCCCTCGCAGGTGACCGCGCCGTCCTGCGCAATGGCTTCACCATCGACCACAATCGCCGTGAAGTCATTGGCGATACTACGCGCCTGTACACTTCTGGCGGCTACGTCGATGTCCCCACCAGTGAGATCGTCAGCTACGAGCACATCGAGGCTTCACCACCGCATCCCAGTGCGGCTTCCGAAAAAAACATGCAGGACCACATCGCCGAGGCCGGAAAATCCACCGGCATTGATCCCGACTTCCTCGATTCGGTGATCCACCAGGAAAGCGGCTTCAATCCCAATGCGGTTTCCCCAAAGGGTGCTCGCGGCCTCATGCAGCTGATGCCCGAAACCGCCGACAAACTCGGGGTTCGCAACAGCTTCGATCCCGCCGAAAACATCAACGGGGGTGCCGCATACCTTCGCCAACTCCTTGAGCTCTATCACGGAGACGCCCAGAAGGCGCTCGCCGCCTACAATGCTGGACCGCAACGCGTGCAGCAGTACAAAGGTGTCCCGCCCTATCGCGAAACCCATGCCTATGTCGCCAGAATCATTCGCGAATATAACTGCAAGAAACTCGCCGAGCAGGCCACTATCAGGAAGCGAGCGCTGACGAACAAGAAATCCGCTCCGAAGAAGCCGACGAACACAGAAGCTGGAAAGTCCACCGCAACTCAACCTGGCTCGTAGCTCACGATCCACAATCCACGATTCCAAATCCACCAGCACCAGTGACGAACAAACAGCCACCACCGACTCGTCGTTTGACCCTAACCCCTCCCTCATATACCTTGTAGTTTCGCCTTCATGAACAGGAAGCACACGCTTACGGTGCTCATCATCGCCGCCATTCTCGCGGTACTCTTCTACTTCCAATTCCGTCAATACAAGGAATTCCCCTGGGGCAAGTTCAAGGAGGTCAGCGCCAGCCTTTTTTCCGACCCGCAGCGTCTCACCCACATTCTCGCGGCGACCGGACTCATCTACCTGACATACTGGCTACGCGCAATCCGCTGGAAGCTCTTCCTCCGTCCCATGAAACGCGTTTCCGTCGCCAGCGTCCTGCCAGCACAGTTCATCGGTTTCACAGGGCTCGCGCTGCTCGGGCGTCCCGGCGAATTCTCCCGGCCTTACCTTATTGCCAAGCGCCACGACCTCAGCTTCGCCTCGCAACTGGCTGTGTGGTCAGTCGAGCGCATCTTCGATATGGGTGCATTCGCGGTCCTCTTCGGCATTGCTTTAATCCGTCTCGCCCCTGAACTCCGGTCGATGGCTCATGGGCAGCTCGTGAAACTACAGGAAGGGAGCTACGTCCTCATCGCCACGATTGTCTGCGCCGCTCTGGGCATATTTCTCCTCCGAACCCAGCGCGAACGCTTTTCTCACTGGGTCGAGACGCGCCTTCCGCACGGCAAACTCGGCCACAGCATAGGGCGTAAACTCGTTGCCTTTGCCGAGGGCCTTGACACCATCCACGACCTCGGCTCCTTTATCCAGATCGCCCTGCTCTCCCTCGTAACCTGGTTTGTCATCGCGCTCAGCTACCTTGAAGTCCTGCATGCGTACCCCGATGTCACCCTCGGGAACATCAGCTTCCGTGCGATCTTCGTAATCATGGCCGGCAGCATGGTCGGCTCTCTCCTGCAATTGCCCGCCGTAGGCGGTGGCTCCCAACTCGGGACCATTACCGTGATGAACCGCGTCCTCGGTATCAATGAAACTTACGCCACCAGCGCCGGGATCATCCTCTGGCTCGTGACGTTTGCCTCGGTCATCCCCGCCGGTCTTATCCTCGCTCACCGCGAACGCATCTCCCTCCGCAAGGTCTCCGAAGAGAGCGAGACCAAAGCCGAAATGGAAAGCGTGTAAGCCGTCTGAATTGAATCTTTTCAGACTTTTCCTGAAACGATAGCCCTAGTCCGATGGCACGATTGGTTCGCCCAGTTTCCCGTTTTCCGCCATCGCATTTACAATCAACTTATCCATGAAATGCCCATTTTGCGGGTTTGAAAACGACAAAGTCGTCGACTCGCGTGAAAGCAAGGAAGGCGAGTCGATTCGGCGCCGGCGAGAGTGCCTGAAGTGCGAAAAGCGCTTCACCACCTACGAGCGCATCGACGAGATCCCGTACATGGTCATCAAGAAGGATGGCCGCCGCGAGAAGTTTGACCGGCAAAAGGTCCTGAATGGCCTGCTCCGCGCCTGCGAAAAACGGCCAGTCTCCATCGGCAAGCTGGAACAGATCGTCAATGAAGCCGAAGGCTTCGTCGTCGACTCAACCGAGCGCGAGCGTCGCACCAGCGAAATCGGTGAGCTGATCATGAATCGGCTGCGCAACATCGACAAAGTCGCGTATGTGCGCTTCGCCTCGGTTTACCTCGACTTCAAGGACGTCCACGAGTTTATGTCGGAGTTGCAGGATTTGCTGCAAACGAAAGATGTAAAAGTACTTAAGGAGCCGCTGAAGCTGACGACTCCAGTGAAGGGCAAACCGCACTAAACGGGGCTGGTGGTTCGTGGCTGGTTGTTGGTGGATGGAGCCACAAACGTCTTAGCCTTGACCAGCGACCGGCCGCCATCCACCAGTCACGGTTTATATGACAAATTCATACAAAGTCACCCTCATTCCCGGCGACGGCATTGGCCCCGAAGTCACGAAAGCCGCCGTGCGCATTCTGGAAGCTACCGGCGTCAAGTTCGATTGGGAGCAGTTCGAAGCCGGCGCCGAAGCCTACGAAAAATACAAAGAATACATTCCACGAGCCCTGCACGAATCCATCGAGCGCACTAAGGTCGCGCTCAAGGGTCCGGTCACCACGCCAATCGGTGGCGGTTTCTCCAGCATCAACGTCGAACTGCGAAAGCGTTTCGAGTTGTTCGCCAACTTCCGCCCAATCCAAAATTTGCCCAATGTTCCAACGCGATACCCGGATGTCGATCTCATCATCGTTCGCGAAAACACCGAGGGCCAATACTCGGGGATCGAGCACGAGGTTGTCCCGGGCGTCGTCGAGAGCCTGAAAATCATCACCGAGAAGGCGTCGACTCGTATTTCCAAATGGGCGTTCGAGTACGCTCGGCGCACTGGGCGAAAGAAGATTCACGCTATCCACAAAGCCAACATCATGAAGCTATCGGATGGCTTGTTCATCAAGTGCTCGCGCAATGTCTCGAAGGATTATCCGGAGATCTCTTACGCCGAGCACATCGTGGACAACACCTGCATGCAACTTGTGATGAACCCTTACCAGTACGACATGCTGCTGCTCGAAAATCTCTACGGCGATATCGTCAGCGATCTCTGCGCAGCGTTTGTAGGTGGTCTCGGCCTGGTTCCCGGCGCGAACTACGGACACGAATGCGCCATCTTCGAAGCCGTCCACGGCTCGGCCCCGGATATCGCGGGCAAGAATCTCGCAAACCCGACCGCTGTTCTTCGCTCAGGCGTGCTTATGCTCCGCCACTTTGGCGAAAGCGAAGCCGCGGACAAAATCCGCCGCGGCGTCGAGATCGTTTACGGTGAGAAGAAGCACATTACCCGCGACATGGGGGGCACAGCCGGAACCAGCGAATTCGCCGACGCGGTGATCGAAGCCATGGAACGCGCGCGCATTCCAGCCTGAGACATGGCTTAGTTCGCGATCATTAGCTTCTTCAACCCTCTAATCAGGGAATCAGCGCCGTTATGAACGCTTAGCACGGCATCTGCTAGCCGCCGATCGTCGGCCTGTTGCGTGCCGTCGCGTGAAAGAAAAACTACCTTGGTTTTGCTGTTCTTCCTGCGCAATTCGGAAACCAGTAGAGCTTTGTCCTTTGGTTGAACCAATGGACCGATAATCAGAGCAAGGAATTTCGGCTGACGCAGACAGAGTATGGTCTCCCCGATGCTGGAAGTAAGTGTCGTCCGATATCCTGCCTTTTCCAACTCAGAGCTGATAAGGCTACTACTTGCCTTGTCATATGTGAGGTACACGATTTCCCGCGTTGTCTCGGAAGTCTTTTGCTGCTCGGTGGTGCTCACGGCTGTTCCCCGAAAAATTAGCAACCTGAATCTGTAACGTGAATTGACCGGAGATGGCTTATTGAACGTCAGCCAAGTAGCTAGCAGATACGTGAGCAGAGTAGCTGCAGTAGGGAACTGGAAGAGGATACGCGCCCAGGGACACTGACGGCCGTCAACTGCTGCGGGATAACATAACAGAATAGAAACGCGCTGCCGACGATCGCAAGGGACAGCGCTAGCGCGGCTTTCGACGCGCTAAGCGATGTCGGGTCGAGGTTTACGAACGGAGAGATGCAGACTGCCAGCACGCAAACCACGAGCGCAATGGCGACAATCGTCTTGAGGATTCCCCACACAGCCCACTATTGACGCATATCGACGCGCGAACGTCAACCCTGATGACCATCTGGAACTCTGGTTATGCAGCTCTAAAACGCGTCCAGCTTGGTTCTTCTTCTTCTTTGTCTTTCCTGTTCGCGATCTTCCATCCCGCGGCGGCTGCCCCGATTCCCATCAGGATTGCACCAAGCAGTTTCACATGGCTCTCGGCCCAGAACTCATAACTTCTCGGCCGTGCCCGCTCGTCGAAAGCGCCGTGAGCACCATGGTCCCCGGGAACCGGCTCCCACAAATTGTTCGGTCGGTTCGGATCGTCGGGACCGTTGTATTGCTGCGCGTCGTAACCCGTGCGTGCAAGATAGTGGTCCGCAAATGAAGGTGCAATCTTGTTACCAACAATCGCCTTCACCGTCGAGCTACCGACGTAGTACTCGCGCCGGTTCGCGTGATGCGCGGCGTAGTACACCGCGCGCGCTGCTACCTCCGGCTGAAAAATTGGCGGTACCGGCTGTGCTTTCCTTGGCAGACGGCTTTTACACCATCCAAACTGTGGCGTATTCAGTGCCGGCATTTGCACAATGGTGGTCTGCACTTGGCTCTTGTCGTGCAGCAGTTCTGTTCTCAGCGAAGCGAAGAAGCCCATCACTGCGTGCTTCGACGCGCAATATGCCGATTGGAGCGGAATGCTTCGATAGGCGAGCGCCGAGCCGACATGCACAATGGTGCCCCGGTCGCGGGGCAGCATCCGTTTCAGTGCAGAGAGAGAGCCGTACACGTACCCGAGATACGTAACTTCGGTAACGCGTTTGAACTCTTCCGCGGTCATCTCTTTAATAGGCGAGAACACCGATGTCATGGCGATGTTAGCCCAGATGTCGATCGGCCCGAGTTCGCTTTCGACGCGCTGAGCCGCCTCTTCCACCGCCTTCGGATCCGCCACATCAGTTGGCAGAACCAGCGCCTTTCCGCCTGCTTCTTCCACCTCGCGCCGCGCGGCTTCCAGCCCATCGCGGCCGCGTGCAATCAGCCCGATATGCGCCCCATGCTTTGCGAATTCTCTTACGGTTGCGCGCCCAACTCCCGCCGACGCGCCAGTGATGACCACAACTTCCCGTTTCTTCATGCAACACCTCGTAGTCCCTATTGGCAGCCTGTCGGTCGGATGCCGGAGTGCGTCGAGAACGTTTGCTCGCAATCAGTTACGACACCGCAATTTCGCGTTATACCAATTCTGAATTTGCGGCGAACGTAGTTCCGCTCCGTCACATCGAAACCAACGAGGCGAATCATGGCGATTCGAGCAGAAGTTCCCATCCAGTCTGTGGACGTTTCGAGCTACAAGGTTCCGACCGACTATCCGGAGTCCGACGGCACTCTGAAATGGGACAGTACGACCATGGTGCTGGTGCGGGTCTCCGTCGGCGGCGAACGCGGCCTTGGCTACACATACGGCGACGATGCCGTTGCACAGCTCATACACGGCAAGCTCGCCAAAGAGATCAAGGGAATGGACTCGATGTCGCCTCAGTCCATATACCAGGAGATGTGGCGTAAGATTCGCAATCTTGGCCGCCCCGGCATCTGCTCCATGGCGATCTCCGCCATCGACTGCGCCATCTGGGACCTCAAAGCGCGCTTGCTCAAACTGCCGCTCGTGACCTTGCTAGGGCAGGTTCGTCCCGGCGCCACAATCTACGGCAGTGGAGGTTTCACCTCCTACTCTGACCGCCAACTGGCGGATCAACTCAAGGGCTGGGTGAAGCTGGGCATCCCGCGCGTGAAGATGAAGGTCGGACGCGACCCCGAGCGCGATGTCGAACGCGTCCGCCTGGCGCGAAAAGCGATCGGCGATGCCCCCGAACTCTTCGTCGACGCCAACGGCGCCTACGGGCGCAAGCAGGCTATCGAACAAGCAACAATTTTCGCAGAGTCAGGGGTCCGCTGGTTCGAAGAGCCCGTCTCCGCCGACGACCTCGACGGCCTTCATCTCGTTCGCGACCGCGCTCCCGCCGGAATGGAAATCGCCGCCGGAGAGTACGGTTACGATCCGTTCTATTTTCGCCGCATGCTGTCCGCTGAAGCCGTCGACGTCCTTCAGGCTGATATCACCAGATGCGGCGGAATCACCGCTTTCATGCAGGTTGCTGCGCTCTGCCAGGCTCACAACATTCCGCTCTCGGGACACACTGCGCCGGCGCTGCACACGCACCCTGCGTGCGCAGCCATTCCGTTCAAGAACCTCGAATATTTCCATGATCACGTGCATATCGAGCGAATGTTCTTCGATGGCATTCCGGAGCCGATAAACGGGGAACTGCGGCCCGACCTTTCGCGACCCGGCATGGGATTGGAACTCAAGAGGTCTCAAGCCGAGAAATATGCCGCATAAGCGAAAAAGGCACAGGAGGGAGTATGGCAAAAGCAGTAGGAGTTCGCGAGTGGGTCATCGCCGAAGGTTACATTCCATCGGAGAGTCACGGCCCGCAACCGCAGATGACGAGCCACGAAACCGTCTGCATCCTCAACGCCGGCGATCAGGATGCTCACATTGAAATCACCATCCACTACGAAGACCGCGATCCGGTCGGCCCTTACAAGATCACGGTTCCGGCGCGCCGAACCAGGCACCTTCGCTTTAACAATCTCAAGGACCCTGAGCCGATTCCACGAGACACCAATTATTCCAGCGTGATTCGGTCAGATGTTCCCATTGTCGCGCAGCACACACGACTCGATTCGCGCCAGGCCAACAACGCGCTCCTCAGCACCATGGCATACCCCAACGCCGCGTGAGGGCTATTCCGTGCCCCACATCTGCCGAAGTTGTCAGATGTGGGTATTCACCTTGGGGCCCTGGTGTCCTCTGCGTTGTTCCTTTGTCGTTATCTCTTCAATTGGTAGAACGCTCCCAGCATCGCTCCGAACACGATATGTGAAATGACAACGGAAACCGGCGTACGAAACCCGTAATGTAGCGCCAGAAACCCCGGCGGCTCCAGCATATTCTGTGCGGTCGGACCGTGCTGCTCGCTCGCCATACGTGGGTGCACACCTGGCATCAGCGAGACCAGGGTCACCAGCACGAAGAGCGCGTGCGCTATTCCGATGACTGCTCCCCGCCACCATCCGGCTGCCCCCAATGACTGGAAAATGAATACGTAGATCAGCGAGAAGAACAGGCCGAGTCCCATATGCGCGAAAAACCCGTAGACCTTTGCCCGGTCGCGATCAGGCGTAAAAATCGTTCCCAGCATGTATGGCAGGTTCATGCGCGTTAGTCCGAGCCCTTGCGCGCCCGCGCTGATCGTCGTCAGCGCCATCGTCGACACAAAACCCCATAAGAGCCAGCTCGCCCAGTTCATCTCATTCCTTTCGGTTCTGTAACGTCCGCGCCGACGTTGATTGCTGGATGACTCTCTCCTCGTTCTTTCTCCTGCAGCGTCAGCGCCGCGCTGATCAGCCCGATATGCGTGAATGCCTGCGGAAAATTGCCCAGTGCGTCCCGGGTCTCTGAATCAGTCTCCTCGGAGAACAGTCCCAAGTCATTGCCGTATCCCATCAACTTTGCGAATTGATCGTGCGCACCATCCAAATCGCCCGACATCGCGAGGTGATCCACCGCCCAGAATCCACAGACCCCAAACGCACCTTCTTTCGGCTCTCGCTTATATCGAAACAGCAGGCCGCCACCGGCACCGAGTTCCTCGCATACCTTCCGGTAGGTGCTCTTCATCCGCTCCGAATCCGCCGCTTCCAGGCCATACCATCCGATGCGCAACAGCGTCGCATCCATGCTGTCTCCATCCAGGATGCTCACATAGCTCCGCAGCTTCTCGTTCCATGAGCGGTTCTCGATCTGCTCGCGGATCCGATCGCGCTCGCGCGTGAACACTTCGCGTGGAACTCCGCTCAATTTCCCTTTATCGCTCATTGCCAGCAATCGGTCCAGCGCCGTCCAGCACATCAAGCGCGAGTGCGTATGATGCTGCCGTCCCGAGCGCGGCTCCCAGATACCCTCGTCAGCCCGATCCCAATTCTGCGCCACATAGTTGCCGAACCCGAGCAGCACTTTTTGGGTCGTCTGATCGAAGCGTCCGATATGCTCGGCGTATTGCGCGCTCGCGTCGATCACCTCACCATAAATATCGAGTTGAAACTGGCGGCGCGCCCCGTTACCTACACGAACCGGCCGCGAGTCGAAATATCCGCTCAGGTAATCCACTTCACGCTCGTGCGGCGCAATTTGGCCGAACATCGTGTACAGAACACGCAACTCTGGCTGGGTGAGTTTCGTTGCTTGCAGCAGCCACGTGATAAAACTCTCCGCTTCAGCGTAATAACCCAGCCCAAGCAAAGAACGAATGGTCAATGAAGCATCGCGCAGCCAGCAGTATCGATAATCCCAGTTGAGATTGCTCCCCAGTCTCTCTGGAAGGGATGTCGTTACGGCAGCCGCGATTGCACCCGATGGTGCATATGAGAGCAGTTTTAACGCCAGAGCGCTTCGAACCACCGCCTCGCGATAAGGCCCCTTGTACGTGCACTGATTGGCCCATTCTTTCCACCACTCGACGGACCTTCTGATTGCCGCGCGTATCGGTTCGCCGAGCACCGAAAACGCGGCTGGAGATTCCTCTGAATACGTGAGTGAGAACTGCAGTTCCTCTCCCGCCTTGAGCGTCACCTCGGCGGTCGCGCGGTCATCCTCAAACTTCCAAGGAGCATTACTCAGAACCCAATATGCTCCACGACCGACATCGAAACGCAAGCCAAACGCGCCGGCATCACGAATCCGCGGAGCCTGCCGTCCGTAATCGCATCGCGGTACAAGTTCGATGCCGAGCTTCATCTCGCCGCCAACGCACTGCAACTGCCGAACGAGTTCATGGCTCGGAACCGTGTTCTGCCGCTTGAATTGCTCCGAGGCGACCGGCATCAACTCTGTCAGCACCGCTTCGCCGGAGACAGTCCGAAACCGGGTCTCCAGCACGTTCGAGTCACCAACATAAGCTCGTGTGACTTCAAAGGGACCGTCTGGAGTTATGCTCCAATGCCCACCCTTTTCCCGATCGAGGATTGCTGCGAAGATCGGTGGGCTATCGAATTGTGGCCATGCCAGCCAATCGAGCGACCCGCGATTTGAAACCAGCGCGGCCGACCGGGAATCCCCAATCACGCCGTAATCACAAATTCTCGCCGGTCGGGTTGAATCAAATCGAGACATATTTGAGCAGATGATGATCTGAGTGGGAATGGTTTGATCGTCAAAGTGTCCGTAACGCTGCTGTAATTGTCAAAATACCCCCCGTGAATCTTGCCTGCATTAGCAGGTACACTATTGCAAGTATGTGGAGCCGCAATACCATTCTGTCCCGTTCATCCGTCGTGCTTGCCATCGGTTTCGGCAGCCTGATCGTGCTGATCGCGGTGCTCGGATTCGGTGCGATCCGTCGTGCCAAAGCAATCTATAACGAGATGGAGACCACGCAAGCGGCCTTTCTCCGGGCGGAGGCCTTTCGGCGCGATATCGTTGCCGATATGTACCTCTCGGACATTCTGGTTCGCGATTATCTCCTGGATCCCTCACCGCTGAATGCCCCCGCGCATCGCCAGCAACTTCTCGATATCCGCGCTTCCTTGCAAAGCCGGCTTGATTTATTGGCGCAACGCAACCAGGGAACCGATTCGCAATCGCTCGATCGTCTGCAGGAGGAAGTGCAGGGCTACTGGGATTCTCTCGATCCAATTTTTGAATGGACCGCGCAGCAGAAAGCGCAACGAAGTTGGATATTCCTGAGACGCAAGGTTCTGCCGCGCCGTCAGGCCGTAGTCGCACTGGCCCGTGAGATGGCACGAATCGACCAGGAGAACCTCCAGAAGGAGCGCCATCGCATCCAGGAGAGCCAATCCATTCTCCGGAAATTCCTCGTTCGCATGATGGGCTTCGCCCTTCTCCTGGGAACGTTGGTCGCCTTTGCGACGACCTACCGCGTCACCGCATTGGAGCGTGCGCAGGAAAACCAGCGGAAGCGAATCGAGAAAACCGAAAACGATCTGCGACGACTATCTCGAAGTCTGGTGCAGGCTCAGGAGATGGAACGTAAATCTCTGTCGCGCGAGTTGCATGACCAGGTAGGCCAGACCCTTACCGCGCTGGGAATCGAAATCGGTAACATCGCCTCTTCGCGCGACACGGATCCCACCACTTTTCGTGCGCGAATCGAGGAGGCTAAGACTTTGAACGCCCGCGCAATCGGAACACTCCGCGATCTCGCCATGGGTCTTCGCCCTTCCATGCTCGACGATCTCGGCCTGGAACCGGCATTGCAGTGGCAGGGCCGCGAGTTCTCCCGTCACACTGGCGTCCCTGCCACCGTGCAGGTCGATGGAAACCTCGAAGAACTCAGGGATGCGCAGCGCACCTGCATTTATCGCGTCGTTCAGGAGGCCCTTACCAACTGTGCTCGTCATGCCCTTGCCAAAAACGTGCTTGTATCGCTGCAATCGCACGGTGATCAGGTCGTTGTTGTCGTTCAGGATGACGGCACCGGGTTTGATGTCGCCGCTCGCATGCAGGGCGGGCTTGGTCTCCTCGGAATGCAGGAGCGCGTCGCCGAACTTGATGGCAAACTGAATATCTCGTCCGCGCCAAGGAAGGGAACTACCGTCAGGGTCGAACTCCCGGTCGGAGTCATAGCATGAATAAAGTCAGAATCCTGATCGCCGACGATCATGGCATTGTACGCAAAGGCTTACGACTTCAACTCGAGCAGCACGAAGAGTTCCTGGTAGTCGGCGAAGCCGCCGATGGCCGCGAAGCGGTGCGCCTCGCCGAAGAACTTACTCCCGACGTCATCATCATGGACATCGCCATGCCGAACCTGAACGGCATCCAGGCGACCACTCAACTCGTGAAGAAGAACCCGAGTCTCGGCATCATCATGCTCAGCATGCACTCCGACGAAAGTTACCTCACGCGCACGCTCAGCGCAGGTGCCAAGGGCTATCTCCTCAAAGACACGGCCGATCTCGATCTGTACCGCGCCGTCCAGTCAGTTGCGCAGGGTAAACCCTTCTTCAGCCCCTCGATCGCCAAGACTCTCCTCGAGGACTACATGCGGCAGTTACAGCAGCGCGGTTTACAGGATACCTACGATCTCCTCACGGACCGTGAAAAGGAAATCCTGCAGCTCCTCGCCGAAGGCAAGTCGAACAAGGAAGTCGCCAGCCACCTGAATCTCTCACCCAGCACAGTCGAAACTCACCGAACGAGGATCATGCAAAAATTGGACTTACACAGCTCTGCCGATATCGTGCTCTACGCCGTGCGCAAGAAAATCATTTCCTAATTACATGGTTTCCTGAGTTACATACCCTGATTTTCTCACCCAAATACAGCCAACCCTGTATTCCATGCCCATCACCAAAGCGCCATACTGATTTTCGGTAGGTCGCTTTCCAGGCGCCCACCTGGAAATCCAATGTGGTTGAAAACACTCAGTAAACGTCATAGCGGAGATCCCCCGATGAGTACCGCGACTGCACGAATCAACGACATCGACATTTTCTTTCGTCAACTTTCCGACTCGCGCCAGCGAGTTCTCCTCATCGACTACGACGGCACTATTGCCCCGTTCCAGGTGGATCGCGCCAAGGCGGTCCCATACTCGACGATCCCCGAACTTCTCGATTCCATTATGGCCACGTGCGGCACCCGTGTTGTCCTCGTAAGTGGCCGCTCCGCACGCGAGCTTCCCGGACTACTGGGCCTCCGTCCCCACCCTGAGATCTGGGGATCGCATGGATTCGAACGGCTATTTTCCGATGGACGTTATGAAATCGGATTTCTGAGTGAACGCACCCTTGCCGCTCTGGCCGAAGCCGCTTCGGGTCTCGAAGAAGCCGGTCTCGGCGCGCTGACTGAACTAAAAGTCGGCTCCATCGCCGTGCACTGGCGCGGGATGACGACCGCGCACATGGAAGAAGCCCGAACCACGTGTTATCGAACTCTCTCTCCGGTGGCGTGCTCGGGGAACCTCTTGCTCTCCGAATTCGACGGCGGCCTCGAGTTGCGTGCCCGTAATTGCAGCAAAGGGGACGCCGTCCGCGCCATTCTTTCCGAATTGAACAGTGACATTCCGGTCGCCTATCTCGGAGACGATCAGACCGACGAGGACGCCTTCAAAGCCCTGAAGGGCCGCGGACTGACCGTTCTCGTTCGCCCCAAATACCGCACCACAACCGCCAGCGTTTGGATCAAGCCACCCGGAGAACTGACTCAGTTCCTTGTCGACTGGGTTCACGCCTGCGGAGGTGACGTATGAGTATCGACACTCGTCTCATCGTCGTCTCCAATCGTTTGCCCTTTCGTATCGTTGAGAGTGAAGGCGCTCTGAGCATCGAACGCAGCTCCGGAGGCCTCGTCTCGGCCTTGTTGCCGCTCTTCAAGAGAAATGGAGGGTGCTGGATCGGTTGGCCTGGAACCTCGTATTCGGCGGAAATCGAACAGATCGTCAGCGCGCAGCACGGCTCTAATTACTCTCTGAGGCCAGTATTCCTCACCGCCGAAGAAAAAGAGTGCTTCTATCACGGATACTGCAACGAGATCATCTGGCCTTTGTTCCACGACCTGCAATCGAAATGCACCTTTGACCCGCGCTACTGGGTGTCCTATCGCGAAGCCAACGACAAGTTCGCGCACTCGACCGCGCAGGTCGCCCAGAAAGACGATTTCATCTGGGTCCACGATTATCACCTGATGCTCCTCGCCCGCGCTTTGCGTGCCCGTTCACTGCGCAACGAGATCGGGTACTTCCATCACATCCCGTTCCCACAGCCAGACATATTCGAAAAGCTGCCCTGGCGCATCGAAATCGCCCGCGCTTTGCTGCGCTTCGACAGTATCGGTTTCCAGACTGAACGCGATCGCCGTAACTTCCTGACTTGCGTTCGCCGCTTCGTACCGGAAGCCCACGTGCAAAAGTCGAACGGGCGTGTTGTCATCCAGTCCGATGGAACCTACACCGTCGTCGGTACCTACCCCATTGGCATCGACTTCGAAGACTTTGCAACTCGCGCGGCGGAAAAATCGGTCACCGATCGCGCTCACGAGATCCGGCAGGAGTTCCCGGACTGTCGCCTCATCATCGGCGTAGACCGTCTCGACTACACCAAGGGAGTCATTCAACGCCTCCTCGGACTCCGCACTCTGCTCCGTTCCGATCGAACCTGGTTGCGACGTGTGCAGATGGTTCAAGTGGTCGTGCCGAGTCGTGAAGAGATTCCCGAGTATCGCCAACTTCGCGAACAAATCGAGAACCTCATCGCTGAGATGAATGCCGAGTTCGGGGACTCTCGCTGGGTACCGGTGAAGTACGTGCATGGGAGCCTCTCGCGGCCTGAGTTACTCGCCCTCTACCGCGCTGCTGACATCGCGCTTGTCACGCCGCTCAAAGACGGCATGAACCTTGTCGCCAAGGAGTTCTGTGCGGTGCGCGTAGACGAAGGCGGAGTGCTCGTGCTAAGCGAGTTTGCGGGTGCGGCGGCGGAACTGTCCTGCGGGGCCCTGTTAATCAACCCGTATGACAGTCAGGGAATCGCCGCCGCGCTCTCCAAGGGCCTCCAGATGAGCAGGGACCAGCAGCAGGTTCGCATGCAGCGCATGCGCGAGGTGGTCGGACACAACAACATATTCGATTGGTGCAGAGCGGTTTGCGCCCTCGAATCACCTCTGCTTCGGCAGGGGCGTCGTCCCGGCAATCTGCAACTCCCTGGCAGGATGGCCCAGTACGCAGCACGTGCCGTTTGAAGAACTCGTCCGGTGACGAGGGGGAACCCGGAGCCGGCTCTAATGGCCGAGCCGGCTCCGGGATTCGAGATTTACAAAGAAACACAAGACAAATACAAAAAATACTTTCCCACCCTCTTGCACTTCACATGCTACCTGTGGCATCTTACGTTTCGCGTAGGAGAAACGCCCCAATGAAACACATAACGCAAATCTCGATGCGTGGACGGAAGCCGGAATACCTCGGCTACGTCAATTGGGCGTGCTCTGATCTGTTCAGTTAACCTTCCGGCGCTCCGATCCTACGCAATCGCACGCAATCAGGCCTGACAAACACACGCATTTTCGTGGGTTTTGTCGGTTCGGTATGGGCGATAAGAGAGCGCAACTCTAATCAGGTTTTGCTGGTGGCGAAGACTGCGGTTACTTCGACTGTAAATCGACTAGCCCTCTGGGGCAACCGCAATCGAGTGTTCCCCAGCATTGCCAATCCGTGGCGAAGTGCACGGCTACTTCTGAGGGCGTGGACCTTCGGGTCTCGTCGAGGCGTCGCAGCCTATGGCCGTGTGCGGGTGTTCCCGGATTGGCGTTAAGGGCCGCGCGGTGGTGAGAACA